>NZ_JAACGB010000005.1:0-251266 GCF_029237345.1 Aeromonas sp. 2HA2
AGTTTGTGCTGCCGGCACGAAGGGAACGAAGTTACCCCCGCTGCGTGAAGCCAAGGCCACAGAAATACAGTGTAAAAAAAGCCAATAAAAACAATGCCAGTCAGGCTTAACTGACTGGCATTAGGCCCGTTGGGCCCGTTTTTATTGGCAAGCAGCCTGACTCAGTAACCGCCTCTGGCAGCTTTTACCGCCAGCCCCAGCTGCCACACCGCCATGGCGTAGTGGGTGCTGTGGTTGTAGCGGGTGATAGTGTAGAAGTTCGGCAGGCCGTACCAGTATTGATAGCCGGTGCCGACATCCAGGCGCAGCAGGCTTGCTTCGCTGTGGTTGCCAAGGTTGCTGATGGGATTCAGACCGGCGCGGTGCAAGGTGGTGATCGGGTAACGGGTCTGGAATCCATGCTCATAGCCGGGCAGCTGGCCCTGACCACGCACCGCTACCGGTTGACCCTGCTCCCAGCCATGCGCCTTGAAGTAGTTGGCCACGCTGCCGATGGCATCCACCGGATCCCACAAGTTGGTGTGGCCATTGCCGTCAAAGTCCACCGCGTAGCGCTGGAAGCTCGATGGCATGAACTGGCCATACCCCATGGCGCCGGCGTAGGAGCCCTTGGGTTCAGTGGGGTCCATCCCCTCATCCCGGGTCATCACCAGGAAGGCCTCCAGTTCGCCGGTGAAGAATTCGGCGCGGCGCGGATAGTCGAAGGCCAGGGTCGCCAGCGCATCCAGAATACGGGTCTTGCCCATTACCCGACCCCAGCGGGTCTCCACGCCTATGATGCCGACGATGATTTCGGGCGGTACCCCATACTCCTGCTCGGCACGGTTGAGCTCGCTCTCGTACTCACGCCAGAAGTTGACGCCATTTTGCACGTTGTCCGGCGTGATGAACTTGGCGCGGTAGCGATTCCAGGCGCCGGTCGGTCCGATTGGCTTGGTGGTGGTGGGTGCCTGGGCATCCATCAGCCGTATTATCCAGTCATAACGCTGGGCCTGGGCCAGCAGTCGATGCAGCTCGACGCTGTCAAAACCGTGCTTCTCGACCATGCGTTGGACGAAGCTGTCCACGTTGTTGCGATTGGCGAAGTCTCCCTTGCTAACCCCTTGGCTGTAAGCAGATTTTATTTGTGGCGTCTGATTGATGAAGGCACTTTTGAACGGCTTGGCCACAGGTTTGGGGGCAGGCGTGCTGCTGCAACCGTAGAGCAGGGGAAACAGGGAAAGAGTGAGCACGGAGACAAGGCGACGCATAAGGTTCTCATGAGCCTGAAAAAGAGTGTCGACATGGTAAAACATTGTCATCCATGCGCAAGTGCTCAGTGCATGGATGACGGCTCAAACTCGTGGCCTGTCGATGGGCTGGTGCGCTCCGCGCCGCTATGCCCTCAGCCCGAATAACGTTACTCGCCAAGGGTATGGTAACCGCTCCAGAGCCGGGTCAGGGTGGTGACAAGACAGAGCAGGGCAAAGCCGTAGGCCAGGGTGGCAAACCCGGCAGGCCAGAGGCACATCAGCACGAACAGGGTTATGGTCTCGCTCCCCTCCGTCAGGCCCCCGAGATAATAGAGGGACTTGTGGTGATAGACGGGATTTTCAATCCCCCGCTTGCCCGCCATGATGGCAAAGGCCAGAAAGCTCGACCCCGTGCCCATGAAAGCGAACAGCAGGGTGGCGGCGGGCAGGGCGTTGGCGGGGGCGCTCAGGGCAAACCCCAGCACTACGGCGGCGTAGAAGATGAAATCGAGGGTGATGTCCAGAAAGCCGCCGCAATCCGTGATCTTCGTCTCTCGCGCCACAGCGCCATCGAGCCCGTCCAGCAGCCGGTTGAACAAGATGACGAGCAGCGCCCAGGAATAGAGCTCCAGGGCCAGCAGTGGCAGTGCCAGCATGCCGATGGCAAAGCCGGTCAGGCTTATCTGGTTGGCGCTGATCCCGGCTCGGCAGAGGGGTTTGGCCAGCCGGGTGAGGGGACTGCGAATAAGGGGAATAAGGTGGCGATCAAACAAGATGAGTCTCCTTCGCGATCAATCAGCCGCGATCAATCAGCATAGTGGGGTGAGGTGCGGGGTGAGGTGAAGGATAGCGCCGGGGGCATCTTCCTCGTCATGGGTCACCAGAATGGCAGGGATGCTCAAGGCTGTGAGTCGCTCGAACACCAGGGTGCTGAAGGCGGCGCGCAGCGGCTTGTCGAGGCGGGAAAAGGGCTCGTCCAGCAACAGGGCCCTGGGTTCTGCCAGCAAAGCCCGCAGCAGACTGACCCGAGCCCTCTGGCCGCCGGAGAGTGCTCCCGGCAGCTTGTCGGCCTGATCGACCAGCGCTACTTCTGCCAGCGTGTCCAACGCCTTTGCCCGTCTGGCCGCCGCGCCCTTGAGGGTGGCAGGCATGCCGAACATCAGGTTTTCAGCCACCGTCAGATGGGCAAACAGCAGGTCATCCTGAAACAGCATGCCGATACGCCGTGTCTGGGGGGGCAGTGAGGTGAGCAGCCGTTCACCCAGCCGTATATCCCCTTCCAGCCGGATCGGCCCCCTGGGCGGCAAGACGCCCGCCAGCGCCCCCAGCAGCGAGCTCTTGCCACAGCCACTGGGGCCCATCAGAGTCAGCACCTCACCGGGAGCAACCTGTAGCGCAGGCAGCGACAGCAGCAGGTTCTCATCGAGGTAGAGATGAAGTGGGGTTGTGCTTAGCATCGGCAGCTTCTCGTGTTCATCGGGCGTCCTTGAGCGCAGGGTTGAGCCGGGCTGGCAGCCAGAGTGCCAGCAGATAGATGACAAGGGGCAGCAGCAGTTGCAGCAGGCCGTAGAGGCCAGCCAGCCGCCGGTTGAGGCCGCTGCCAATGGCCACCGCCTCGGTAGTGATGGTGACGACTCTGCCTGCGCCAAACAGCAGGGTCGGCAGGTATTGGGCCAGACTCACCGCTGCCCCCACCGCAAAAGCAAAGAGCAGCGGACGTGCCAGCAATGGCCCTTTCACCCGCCACCAGACGCGCCAGGGGCGGGCCCCCAGGGTGAGCGCGGCCTGAGTGATGCGCGGGTCGAACTGGCGATAGGGCCCCTGCAGGCAGAGATAGACATAGGGGAAGACAAACAGCAGCTGGCTCCAGAGCACCCAGTCCCACCCAATCCCGCCCCCCAGCCAGTCAAGCCCCAGCCGGATGCCAAACAGCAGGCTGGCCTGGGGCAGCAGCAGGGGTAAACAGATGAGCCAGAGGGGCCAGGGCCGACGGCCTTGCTGGGCCTCCAGACTCAATACCGCCATCACCAGCGCCAGCAGCCCGCTCGCCAGTGCCAGCAGAGCACTCGTTACAAGCAGGGGCATCAGGCCGGGCAGGAGTGCATGCCAATGGTGGCCGCTCCACTGACCAGGCAGCAGGTCGGGAAAGGACCAGCGGCGGGTCAGCGACCAGATCACCAAGGCTGCCAGCACCGCCAGATTGATGGCCATCAGGGTAAAGGTTGTGATGCAGGTCAATCTGGCTGTCAGCGGATTTGGCACGGCGCGCCGGCCATCGAGCCAGGCGTGCTTGCCGACAGTCGTGTGGCCCCACTCCAGCAGCCGCAAACCGGCGAGCAGCAGCAGGTTGATGGCGAGCAGCAAGAGGGCGCCGCTGGCGGTGGCGCCGCGCCAGCCAAGGTCTGGATCCTGATACCAGAGCCAGAGCCGCACGGCCAGCGGGGCAGGGGCATCGGGTCCCAGCAGCAGTGCGAGATCCACCACGGCCACTCCGTACGCGGCCACCGCATAGAGGGGCAGGCGTAGAGCGGGCCAGAGCGCAGGCAACAACAGGCGCCACCAGATCTGCGGGGCACTGAAACCCAGGCTGGCGCCAAGCCACTGCTGGCGGGCCAGCTTGGCGGGTTCTTGCGCTGCCAGTGCCATCAGCAGCAGGAAAGGGGTCTCTTTGAGGATCAGCGCCAGGATAAGACCGAGCCCGACCGGGTCTTTGATGGTCTGCCAGTCCGGGGGCAGCTCAAAACCGGTCAAGGAGGGAGAGACGAGCCGCAACAACCAGCCGGAGGGGGCGAGCAGGAAAGCAAAACCGATGGCAAAGGCGACGTGGGGCAGCGCCAGCAGGGGGGAGAGCAGACGGCGCAGCAGCCGAAAGCTGCGGCTCTCTTCCCCGTTCTTGACGCTGTACGCCAGCAGTAGTGCGGTCAACAGCAGACTGCCCAGGGTGGAGGCAGCCGCAATCCAGAAGCTCAAGGCTGCCGAGTGCCAGAGCCCGGGCTGGGCCAGCAGGCGCTGAATATGCGGGCTGAGTGTCCCCTGTGTCACCAGCAGCCACAGCCCTCCCAGCAGGGGGGCGGCCAGCAGGAGGGCGCAGAGGAGGGTAAACATGGGGCGCCAGCCGAGGGTGCGGCGGATGGCGTTGCCGAGTCCTGCCGTCATCAGTGACCGTAACGCTCGGCCCAGGCCGCTTCGAGCTTGGTCTGCCAGCTGGGATGGGGTTCAGCCACCGCCTTGAAGCGCAGGGCTGGTACCTGTTTGGTGGTCGCTGGCAAGGCGTCGCTGCGCAGCACGCTGGGATCTCCCCAAAAGGCGGGCTCGGCCTTGCGGGCCTGGGCTGCCGGGCTCAGCAGAAAGTTGGCTACCACCTTGGCACCCGCGCGGGCGTTGGCGTTGAACGGGATGGCGAGAAAATGGCTGTTGGTGAGCGCCCCTTTCTCCATGGCCACGGCCACCACGCTGGGGGGCAGGGCGCCGTTTTGCACCGCACTCTGCGCTTCTTGCGGGTTGAAGCTGATGGCCATGGCCAGCTCACCGTCATCCAGCAACTGGCGAGTCTCGGCGGCGCCGGTGGGGAACAGCTTGCCCTTGCGCCAGAGCACCGGGTGCAGTTCATCGAGCCAGACCCAGAGCGGCGCTGTGAGTCTGGCAAAATCGGCATCGGTTGCCTCCCGATAGAGTGGGTCAGGAGCCGGGGTCAGCTCCAGCAATATCTGTTTGAGAAAGCTGGAGCCATGAAACTGGGGCGGCTTGGGATAGCTGAAACGACCGGGATGGGCCTTGGCCCAGGCGAGCAGCGCCTCTGCGGAGCGGGGGGGATTGCTCACCTCGTCCCTGTTCACCATCAGGTTGAGCTGGCCTATGCCCCAAGGCGCTTCCAGTCCCTCTACCGGTACCGTGAAGTCCTCATTCACCGGCAGGCTCTTGTCCACCAGGGCCAGGTTGGGCAGCTCATGGCTGAAGGGGGTACCCAACAGCCCCTGCTCCTTGAGCGCCTTGAAATTCTCGCCGTTGACCCAGAGCAGATCGATGGGGCCGCCCGTAGTTTTGCCAGCCTGTTTGTTGGCCAGCAGCTGGCTGACGCTCTGGGCTATGTCATCCACTTTCACCTGCACCAGCTTGACCTGATACTGACGCTCAAGCTCCTGCCCCGCCCACACCAGATAGGTGTTGATCTCCGGGCTGCCGCCCCAGGCGTTGAAGTAGACGGTCTGGCCCTTCGCCTGATCAAGGGTCTGCTGCCAACGGGATCCCTCGTCGGCAGTGTCATCGGCAAAGAGTGTGCCGCTTGCCAGCAGGGGCAGGGCGCACAACAGGGATTTGAGCAAAGGCAGGGTCTTGAACATGGGCGTTACCTTGGGCAAAGGGTCAGGCGCCGCGGCGCCAGTGGTGATAACGGGCCAGCAGGGCCAGCACCCGAGTGGGCTGATGGGCCCGTTTCCATTCACCGGCCACGTACTTGTTCCCCTCCATCAGGGTGGGATAGGCGTGGATGGTGGCGAGTATCTTGCCAAGCCCCAGTTGGTGGCGCATGGCGAGCACGAATTCGGCGAGCCGCTCACCGGCGTGAGTGCCCACTATGGTGGCGCCGAGGATCTTGTCGTTGCCGGGCATCGTCAGCACCTCGATAAAGCCATGGCGCTCCCCATCGGCAATGGCGCGATCCAGCTCCCCTAGCGCGAAGCGGGTCACCTCGAAGGGGATTCCTTGAGCCATGGCCTCCTTGCGGTTGAGACCCACCCTGGCAATTTCCGGGCTGGTGTAGGTCGCCGCGGGGATCACCCTGTAATCCGCCTTGAAGCGCTTGAACTGGCCGAACAGGGCATTGACGGCGGCATACCAGGCCTGATGGGCGGCAAAGTGAGTGAACTGGTAGGGTCCTGCCACGTCCCCCACCGCCAGTATGCTGGGGTAGTTGGTGGCGAGAAAACCATCGACAGCAATAGTGCCGCGTGGCGCCAGCTCGACCCCCAGCGTTTCGAGGCCGAAGCCGCTTACATTTGCAATCCGTCCCAGTGCCAGCAGCAGTTGATCCCCTTCAACCATCAGGCGTTGATCGCCCCGACACAGGTGGAGCCGGATGGGGAGGTGTTCCCCTTGCTCACTCCCTTCTTGCGGCAAATAATCGACCCGCTCGGCACGCCAGCTGGTGAGCAGGGTGACGCCGTCCGCCGCCATCTGGTGCTGCACGGCATCGGCTACGTCGCGCTCTTCACGAGGCAGCAGCTGATCGGCCAGCTCCACTTGGGTGACCGGAATGCCAAGCAGGGCGAAGCTCTGGGCCAGCTCGCAGCCAATGGGGCCGCCACCAAGCACCAGCAGGCGGCGGGGCGGGGTGCGCAGCTGCCAGACGGTATCCGAGGTGAGATAAGGCGTGTCGGCCAATCCGGGCAGATCCGGCACCAGGGGGCTTGCCCCGGTGGCGATCACGATATGGCGGCTGGTGAGGCGCTGGCCATTCACCTCCACCTCCCAGGGAGAGGCCAGTTTTGCTTCGCCCTCGATGCACTCCACGCCTAGGCCCTGATAGCGTGCCACCGAGTCGTGGGGCTCGACCTCCTTGATCACCTGTGCCACCCGCGCCATCACGGCGGCAAAATCGGCGCGGGCCTGACTCGGGCTAAAACCCAGTTCCCCGGCCCTGCGCTGCTCCGCGGCAAAGCGGCTACTTCGGATCAGTGCCTTGGAGGGAACGCAGCCGGTATTGAGGCAGTCCCCGCCCATCCTGTGCTTCTCGATGAGCGCCACCTTGGCCTTCACCGCCGCGGCAATGTAGCTGGTCACCAGACCACCGGCGCCGGCACCTATCACCAGCAGGTTGTAGTCATAGCGGCTTGGCTTTTGATAGGGGGCATGGAGGCGACGCAGGGCCAGCCATGTCATCGCCCTCTTCATCAGAAAGGGCATCAATCCCAGCAGGGTCAGCGCCACCATCAGGCCGGGGGAGAGAATATTCCCCGTGCTGGTTAATTGGCCAAGCTCGCTCCCTGCCAGCACATAGACGAAGGTGCCGGGCAGCATGCCAAGCTGGCTCACCCAGTAGTAGGTACTGACTCTG
Source organism: Aeromonas sp. 2HA2 (assembly GCF_029237345.1). Classification (NCBI taxonomy): domain Bacteria; kingdom Pseudomonadati; phylum Pseudomonadota; class Gammaproteobacteria; order Aeromonadales; family Aeromonadaceae; genus Aeromonas; species Aeromonas sp. 2HA2. The sequence goes on from NZ_JAACGB010000005.1 coordinate 7,285, forward strand.
ATGGGGGTGAGCCCCATCAACAGATTGACCAGAAAGAAGGGGAAGAGCGGGATGAGGCGCAGGCTCAGCAGGTAGGCGGCGCCGTCTTTTGCCATGCCGGCCTGAAACGTGGCCAGCTTGTCGCCAAAGTGCCTGAGTACCCAGTCGCGCAGCAGAAAGCGGGCGCTGAGAAAAGCCAGTGTGGCCCCGAACGTACTGGCAAAGGAGACCAGCAGCAGCCCCCAGCCAATATCGAATACAGCGCTGCCCCCCAGGGTCAGCAGGCTGGCGCCGGGCAGTGAGAGGGCGGTACTGATCACATAGATAGCCACAAACAGCAGGCAGGCGGCGACAAAATGGGTGTTGACCAGTTGTGCCAGTGCATCCTGGTGGGCCTGCAACTGGGACAGGCTCAGGTAGCGGCCGAGATCGAGGGCGAAAAAGGCGCCAATCAGGCATCCCATCACCAGCAGGAGCAGCAGGCGGGCGCGTTTCATCAGGCGTCCTTGCCGGGTTGCTGTTCTGGGGCTGCCACGGGGCGCTCAGGTTGCACCGGCAACTGGCAGAAGCCCTGGGGGGCAATATCGAGGGCCGCATTGAACTTGGCTGACATGTTCTGGAAGGCGACAAGACCGGTCAGCTCCACCATGGCATCGTCATCGAACCAGGGCTTGAGGCGAGCCGCCTGCTCGTCGCTCACCCCATCGAGCCCTGTCATGGCTTCGGTGTAGTCGAGCACCGCCTTTTCCCGTTCATCGAACAGGGGGCTGATGCGCCAGTGGGCCAGCGCCTCCACCTTGTCGCTGGAGCCCGCTCGCTTGATGAGGGTCATTGCGTTGATGTCGACGCAGAAACGGCACCAGTTGAGCTGGGAGACCCTGACCGTCACCAGGGAGCGCAGCACGGGATCGATGGGAGAGCGCTTGCGGTTGATGACACCATACAGGGTGGCCACGGCAGCAAACAGCCGTGGTGAGCGGCCCCAGCATTTGCCCGGGATCAGCACCTGACCGTAGTTGCGTTTTTGCAGCCAGAAGAAGGGGCGGATAAACCAGGCATATTCCCGGTCCGGTTTGACCTCAACGCGCATACTGATCCTCTTCAATTTTCTTCATCTTGGGTTTATAGGCGCCGCCTAACCGTTCGTTGAGCAGATCCAGAAATGCATGGATCCGTGCCCGATTCGCCCCCAGATCGCTGCGCCCCTGACGGGAGGCAGAGCGCATGTCGACTCGGGTCTCCTTGGGACCCGCGAAGACCCTCAAGGCCACGTCATCCTGAAAGCCGAACCAGCGAGAGGTGACGACGGCATCAATGCCGGTTGGGCTCGGTCGTTGCTGCCAGCCGAGCTCTTCCATCAGCTCGCTCGCCTCCGTGATCACCTCGACCGGGGAGGCTCTGGTATAGAGAGGACCGGGATTTTTCTCAAATACTTGCAAGGGGGCCGGATTTATCGGCAGATCCTGCGGGCTTCTCAGTTCGGCAGCCCAGGCAAGGGCGGGGGGATGATAGGGATCCGTGCTGACATCGTTGGTCAGCGGCATGCGCAGTGCTTGCACCACAAACAGCAGGGGCAGCAACAGGGGAACTATGCCCCACAGGCTTGGCACCTTGTGCCGGCTCCAGGGCAGGCGCAGCAAGAGACCAAGGGCGATCAGGGCGCTGACGAGACAGAGGGCGAAGCCTGCCCACCAGGGCCAGAGATGCATGCGACTGCCGAGGGCGCCAGCCAAGGGCAGCATCCAGGCCAGCAGTGGCCACCACAAATAACTGGGCATAACGGGGATCCACTGGTTATGATGGACATGTGCCCAGAAGGATAAACTTAATTGACTGATAACGTTAGTAAATTTATCTCAATCCTGCTGCTTTTCCAAAGCACACCGCTCTGGGCGGACACGGCTGTCATGGCGGCAGGGGACATGTGGCGCGCCGAGATCATATATGAAGCCGTGCCCGGCGTGACCCGGGTCGAGCCCGGTTATGTCACGCCCGAGCTGAAAGGAAAGCCGGAGGCTGAAAAGAGGGCGCTGCGGCGTCAGGCGGTACGCATCGAATACGATCCGGCTTTGGTGGGATATGGGGATCTGCTCAACATTTTCTGGCAACTGGTGGATGGCAATGATGGGGGCGGACAATATTGCAACCGTGGTCAGGCATTCGCCCCAGCGCTGTTGCCAAGGGATGATTTTCAATGGCGTCTGGCTGACATCAGCCTGACCCGCTGGCAGGCCCTGCATGGTCGGGCTAGCCGGGTATCGCTCTGGCCGGACAGCCGGTTCACGCCGGCACCCGAGATGGATAACTGGGCACAACGCCATCCTTGGCGCTTTGGCTTCTATGCCCGCCGGTGCGGCGGTTGGCCCCTGGTCTTGTCACCCGAGCTCTGAGCCATCAGTTTACGAGCGCTCAGTTGCGGTATAGCACCTTGATGAGGTGAAAGCCGAACTTGGTGCGCACAGGCCCTAGTACGGTCAGCAGTTCACCCTTGAACACGGCATCGTCAAACGGCTTGACCATGTCACCCTTCGAAAATTCCCCCAGATCCCCCGAGCGCTTGGATGAGGCGCAGGTGGAGAAGCGCTTGGCCATCTGGCCAAAGTCGGCTCCCTTGGCAAGTTTCTCCTTGATCTCCAGACACTGCTTCTCGGTCTTGACCAGGATGTGCTGGGCACAGGCTTTCTTCATTCGGGTGCTCCTCGGCGGATGGCAAATCGGGGCGCAAGATTACCCCAATTCATCGCACACGTCAGCCGGACTCTGGTATTAGCCACGCATGTGAGCCGTCAGATGTGCCCTTGGGCGTGATTGCCACAGTATCTCCAGGCCCAGCAGGGCATGCAGGCTCCAGATGGCCAAGGGGTTGAGCCAGTTGCCACCCAGTTGCAGGGTGGCCAGCGCACTGCCCGCCAGCAGCAGGGTGACACCCGGCAGGCGCCAGTGTGCCGGCAGCGGTGCCAGCATGGCTAGCCCCAGCAAAATGGCGAGCCCGAACGGCAGATTGAGCGCGGTAAAGGCCAGCGCCTGCTGGCCGTTCATGCCCGTCAGCAAGGCCAGCATGGCGCTGCAACAGGCGAGAAAAGTGATGAACTCGAGACGATCGGCAATATAGTCAGCCATCTGTTCGCTACGTGCATGCATGATGTGTCCCCTCAATGAATAACGCCAAGGCTGGCGAAGATGATGTGCGTCCCTTTGTTGATAGACCCAGTGTGGTGGAGGGAGAAGCAAGGTGGCAGCGGGATAAATCGATTGAGGTGAACGAGGCTTTGATTATTGTTACTCAACCAATTGATTTATATCGTCTAAATAGACATGCCTTCAAGGGAGGGGGACGCCAGGGCCAGTGTTTGGGGGCAGGCCATGAGGGCGGTGATGTCATTTTGACCGTTTGCCGACAATGTATGTCGCATCATCCGGAGCGCCTTGAGAGTGGGCCCCTGGCGTGAGTCGCCGTCGTTGAGGCGGTACTTCATGGCCTGACGGGCGAGGAATTCCCCTTTTTACCCCCAATGGCGCAGGTCAGTGTGGCCGGCGCGGGGGTAAAGGGGGTCACCCGGTCGGCAAAGGCTTCAATAATATGGTGAATTTCAATGCCACCCCGCTCTGATGTTGGGCTGGGGATATGCTAGGATGAGGCGCGCTTGCCATCGAGTGAGCCTCATTATCGTTCTGAATACTGCATTATTTTAATCATGTTCTTCGGGGAAATTGACGTTTGACAGGATGCAATCCGCCCCTGCCAGCAGGGATCTCACCGCCCGGACGGGCGTTCCGTCGCGGGCTTCGCGCACTTGGCCTGAGCCTCTGTCTGCTGCTGGTTGTCACGCCCGCCATGGCGGCCAAGCTCACCTATCAGATCAAGGGTCTGAGAGGGGATAACAAGAGCAACGTTGAAGCCTACCTCAATGCCCTGCCTGTCTATCAGGAACGCCAGTTCCGCCCCGCGCGCGCCAAGATCACCGAGAGCGTGCAAAAAGCCTTGCAGGTCTATGGCTACTATCAGCCCAAGATCATCCTGAGTCGCGACAAGCAGGCTCCCTCCAAGGTGGTGATAGAGGTGGATCCGGGCAAGCCTGTCATCATCTCTCGCCTCGATATTTTGCTGGAAGGGGACGCGGGCAGCGACGAGGTTTACAGTGAGCTGCTGGACAAGCTGCCCTTGAAAGAGGGCGATGCCCTCAACCACGGCAAGTACGAATCCATCAAGGCGGATCTGGGCAACCTGGGGCTGGCCCGGGGTTATTTCGATGCCAAGATCAGCAAGAGCCAGGTCAAGGTGTTCCCGGATCAGGGCACGGCCGAAATCTTCATCCTGTTCCGCTCCGGCCCCCGCTATCACTTTGGCGAGATCCACTACGACGCCACACCGGAGGCGCTGCGCCTCATTCGACCGCTCATCAACATCAAGCGTGGCGACCCTTATCTGGCGATCCGGATGGCCGAGATGTCGCAGGATGTCTCCTCCACCAAGCTGTTCAAGCAGGTGGATATCAAGCCCATGATCAGTCAGGCCGAGGGCAACCGTGTACCTGTGCAGGTCACCTTGTCCAACCGGGTTGACCACGAGATTGAGACGGGGGTCGGCTTTGCCACCGACGTGGGCCCGCGCATGAGTGCTACCTGGGAGAAGCCCTGGGTCAACCGCTATGGTCACCGTCTCAACGCGACAGCCAATGTCTCCGCCCCTCAGGCCGATCTCAGCTTCGATTACCAGATCCCGGTGGGCAACCCGCTGCGGGATTACTACTCCCTGCAAACCGGTTATCGCTATACCAACAACAACGACACCCGCTCCGATCTCGCCACCTTCAGCGTCCACCGCTGGACGCGGCGTCCGGAGACATGGGACCGCGATGTCTTCATCCGGCTTGAAAACGAAAGCTATGTGCAGGGCAAGGATGAAGGGAACAGCTTGCTGCTGATCCCCGGCGTCTCCTGGTCGCGGCTGCGGGTGCGCGGTGGTCTGGTACCGGACTGGGGCGATCGCCAGCAACTGACCCTGGAGTTTTCCGACCCTTACTGGGGATCGGATATCAGCTTCATGCGGGTGTGGGGCCGCAGCAAGTGGCTGCGCACTCTGGGGGATGATCACCGCTTCCTGCTGCGGGCCGAGCAGGGCGCCATCATTGGGGACAGCTTCTCGCTGGTACCCCCTTCCTTACGCTTCTTTACCGGGGGCGATCAGACGGTACGTGGCTACGGCTATGAGACCATCTCGCCGCGAGACAGTGATGGCAAGTTGTTGGGGGGGCGCTACGTGAGCGCCGCCAGTGCCGAATACAACTACCGGTTCAGCGACAAGTGGCTAGGTGCCCTGTTCGTGGATGGCGGCACGGCAACCGAGGATTACAGCGAAGCCTGGAAGATAGGGACAGGTGTCGGCGTGCGCTGGGTGACCCCCATAGGTCAGGTCAGGCTCGATCTGGCGGTGGGCATTTCCGAGGAAGACAAGCCGCTGCGGCTGCATTTCGCGCTGGGGCCTGAATTATGATTTCGTTTGAACGCACGTTTCTTTGGCCGCTGCGGCTGCATGTTTCGCGGGGGTCTGCACTGTGATCTGGGTAAAACGCATTTTTCTCTGGCTGATGGGGCTGGTCTTCTTGCTGCTCATCGGCGTCAGCCTGCTGGGGTTCACCCACCAGGGCAACAAGTGGCTGTGGTTGCAGGCCAGGGCTGCGCTGCCTTCCCTCAAGGGGGAGCTGGTGGCTGGCCAACTGGGCTACGGCTGGACCCTGGAAGGGGTCGGCTGGCAGGATGAACTGGTGGATGTCACTGTGGATCGGGCCGTGCTGGACTGGGATCTGGGCAAGCTGCTGCAGGGCAAGCTCTGGATAAAATCCCTGTCGGTCACCCATCCCGTGGTGAAGGTTGCCGAGTCTGAACCGACACCGGAAACGCCATCGGAGCCTTTTGTCTGGCGGCCCTTGCCGCTGAAAATCCAGATCGACAGCCTCAAGGTGGCAGATCTGGATCTGGCGGTACCCGGGGTCGCGGTAACCCTCACGTCGCTGGATATCGGTGCCTCCCTCAGTCGCAAGGGGCTCATAGTGCGTGGGCCCGTGCTCGATGGTCTGAGTGTGATCCTGGCCGAGACACCGCCTGCCAATGCAGCCAAGCCAGCTGCCGACAAGGCTGCCAGGGAGAAAGCGATCAAAGACAAGGCGACTGCAGATAAGGCTGCCACCCAACCCATGCTGAGCGCCAAGGCGCAGCAGGCGGGCAAGGGCAAGGCAGAGCAGACAGCACCCATAACCTTGCCTGCCATTCACTTGCCATTCCCGATCCAGCTGGAAGGCTTGCACGCCACCAAGCTGCACTACCAGCAAGGGGAGCTGATCGAAGGGCTCGATTTTCTGCGGTTGTCGGCCACGGCAAAAGAGGAGCGCATCGAGGTGCGCGAGCTCTCCCTGCGCCATGCCATGGCGGATCTGGCGCTCAAGGGCCATGTCCGGCTGACCGAGGATTATCCGCTGACGTTGACCCTGGATGCCAAAGCCCGCAAGGGGTTGCTGGATGGTGAACTGAAAGGGGAGCAGGCGACCCTGACCCTGGGTGGCTCAGTGGGCAAGCTGGCGCTGGCGCTGCAAGCCAAGGGGCCTGTGGCCGCCAACCTCAAAGGGTCATTGGCCCCCCTCAACCCTGACTTGCCGTTTGACCTGGCGCTGGAGTGGAAGCGCCTCGGCTGGCCCCTGCACACCGTCACCAAACAAGCAGCCAAGGACGAGCCCGGCTATCAGCTGGACAAGGGCAGCCTGACCGCCAAGGGCAAGCTCTCTGCCTACCAATTTGCCTTGAATACCGCCGGCAAGGGCACGGATGTGCCCCCCTTCAAGCTGGCGCTGACGGGCAAGGGGGATCTGGAACAACTCAACCAGATAAACCTGCTGCTCAACGCCCTGAAGGGGGAGCTCAAGCTCGATGGCAAGCTGGCCTGGAACAAGGGGGTTCGCTGGCAGGGCACCACCGAATTCAAGGAGATCAATCCCGCCGAACTGGTGCCTGAACTCAAGGGCAAGCTGGCGGGCAAGATAGTCAGCCGTTTCGAGCTGAGCGAGGCGGGTCACTGGCAGTTGCAACTGCCCGAGCTGAAAGTCGAGGGAAAGCTTAATCAGTATCCGCTCGCTATCCAGGGCGAGCTCAGCGGCAACGACAAGATGGAGTGGCAGATCCCGGCTCTGGCGCTGCAAAGCGGTCCCAACCGGTTGCAGGCCAAGGGCAGCCTCAGCCAGCAGGCGTGGCGACTGGATGCGGATCTCGATGCCCCCAATCTGACGGGGCTCTACCCTGGCCTGAAAGGGGACATAAAGGGACAGGTGCGTCTGACCGGTAATCAGAAAGCGCCGCGGGTCACCACTGAACTGGTCTCCAGCCGTCTCTATTATGCGGGCACGGATCTGAAAGGGATCGCCATCAAGGGCAATGCCCTGGTCGGTGACAAGCCGGCCGGTGAACTGGCGCTGACGGTGGCGAGTCTGGTGCAGGGAAAAACCACCCTCAGTCAGCTGGCCCTGACGCTCAGTGGCGACCTCAACCAACATGTGCTGAGTCTGACCATGAAGGGCGATCCGGTTGCAGCCAACCTCAACCTGAGCGGCGGGCTGCGCGGAGATCGCTGGCGTGGTGCCTTGTCGGAGCTCAAGCTGAAGACGCCGTTGCGGCGCTGGGAGTTGACCGACCCCTGGGCCCTTGATCTCGATCTGCCACGCCAGCGGCTGACCATGGGTGATCTCTGCCTGACCTCCCAAGGGGCCAGCTTCTGCGTCAAGGGGAGCCAGGTCTCGGCCCAGCAAGGAAGCCTGGAGTTTGCCCTAAGCGAGTTTGACCTCAAGCGCCTGCGTCCCTGGCTGCCGGAAAACTTCCGCTGGCAGGCGGTGCTCTCTGCGGATGGTCGCGCCAGCTGGCGTGGCAATCAGCCGACACTGCATGCCAATGTACGCACCACACCGGGTACCTTCGTGGCTGACGGGCTCAAGACCGATTATCAGCGCCTCGAACTGGGGGTGGACTTTGAACGCCAGCAGGCGGCGATCCGGCTCGACTTCGTCTCCAAACAGATAGGTCATATCGATACCGATCTGCTGATCAAGGATCCGGCCGGTCGTGGCACTCTATCGGGCCAGCTCAAGTTTGATGACCTCAAGCTGACGACGTTTGCACCCCTCATTCCCGAGGTGCGCTCCCTGCAGGGGGTCATCTCGGCCGATGCCCGCTTCGATGGCACACTGGCGTCCCCTCTGCTGTTCGGTCAGCTCAACCTGCTCGATGGAGAGGTGCAGACCCACTCCGACATGGTGACCCTCTCCAAGTTGGTGACCCACCTCAAGATAGAAGGCAACCGGGCCGAGCTTGACGGTACCATGCTGGTGGGCAAGGGCCCGCTGGCGCTGGGTGGCTGGCTGAGCTGGGCCAGCATGCCGGTGACCGGCAGTCTCACCATTCAGGGCAAGGAGCTGGAAGCCCAGTATCCGGGCATGGGACGGGTACGGCTCTCCCCCGACATCGCCATCTCGCTGGGAGAGGAGACCCAGGTCAGTGGTCAGGTCGATATTCCCTGGGCGCGGATCCTGGTCAAGAGCCTGCCAGAGAGTGCTGTCTCTGTCTCAGACGATGTGACCGTGATCTATGACGACCTGCCGCCTGTGCCCAAGGCGGCGCCGCTGCCGATGGCCATCAAGCTGGCCATTCGGCTCGGGGATGACGTTCGGCTCGATGCCATGGGGCTCAAGACCCGGGTGGGCGGCGGCATCAATATCAGCCAGCAGCCTTCCCGGCCACTGGCGGGCAATGGTCAGCTGGTGCTCAACGATGGTCGCTTCAGGGCTTATGGCCAGAACCTCATCATCAAGGATGGCCGCATCCTCTTCTCCGGCCCGCTCGATCGGCCCTTCCTCAACATAGAGGCCTATCGGGATCCGGATACCATAGAGGACAAGGTGACGGTCGGGGTACGGGTGACCGGGCCGGCGAGCAAGCCCAAGATCACCGTCTATTCCGAGCCGCAGATGGCACAATCCGAACAGCTCTCCTATCTGCTGCGAGGCAAGGGCCTGCAGACCAGTGGTGAAGATGGCGGTTTCAACGGCCTGCTGGTGGCCGGTGCCGTCAGCCAGGCCAATGGCGTGGTCTCCAGCCTGGGGGAATCCCTCGGCATGAGCGATGTGGCGCTCGATACCGCCGGCAGTGGCAACAACACTCAGGTGACCCTGTCGGCCTATCTGTTGCCCGGTTTGCAGTTCCAGTACGGGGTCGGTGTGTTCAGCCCCATCGCCGAGTTCAAACTGCGTTACGAGCTGATGCCCAGGCTCTATCTACAGGCCATGAGCGGCGTCGCCCAGGCGGTGGACATCTTCTACCGCTTCACCCTGTAGGGCTGGGGGATGCAAAACGGGAGGCCTTGGCCTCCCGTTTTCATGGGGGCAGTGTGAGGGTGGGTCACACGACATCCTGATGGCCAGAAATGCGAAAACCCGGCGCCAGGCCGGGTTTTCTGAAGAGTGGTGGAGGGAGAAGGATTCGAACCTTCGAAGGCAGAGCCGTCAGATTTACAGTCTGATCCCTTTGGCCGCTCGGGAACCCCTCCACGGGGTATTGCATACTTTTATTGGCCTGACTTGCGTACTGGCTGCACTTGAAATGGTGGAGGGAGAAGGATTCGAACCTTCGAAGGCAGAGCCGTCAGATTTACAGTCTGATCCCTTTGGCCACTCGGGAACCCCTCCACAAGTGCGAGGCGCATACTAACAGATCTTCTGTCGTTGTGAACCCCTTGGCAGGATTTTTCCTGCTCAAAGGATCCGATTTGCGGCCGATAAGCAATGAAACCACTATTTCCAAGAGTTATCTCATGTTACCCAGCGCGATTCGTGATCAGCTGTTGGTTGACGAGGCCCAGCTGGGGCAGCGTCTCAACCGTGATCTCCAGCATGGAGACAGGGCCGACTTTCGTCTGCACCTGGCCCTGCTGACCGATGCTGTGGAAGAGCAGCCCTGGTTCGATCCGGTGCGGGTTTCCAAGCCAGATACCCTGGTCTGGCGCAGCCATTTTGAACTACCGGCCGTGACCCCCTTGCAAGGAGGCGAGGATGATGGGGGATCTGCGCACCTCAATGAGCGGTTGCAGCAGGGGGGATCCATGGTGGATGTGAGGCTTTGGCTGGCGCTGCGATCACCACCTTTGCTCGGCCCGCAAGCTGCGCTGGATCCTGCCGTCTATGACAACCTCTCGCCCCTGGGTCGCGAGCGCTGGCAGCACAAGCTGGCGGATCAACCAAGGCGTGACGATCCCTTGCTCATGTTGCCAGTCCTCAATGCACTGCAAGAAGGGGTGGATACGCGCTTGCACTGGTTAAGTTGAGGACAGCGGCACAAGCATGAAGGGGGTCGTACAACAGTCAGCATGCAAAAAGGCGGGAAGATCCCGCCTTTGAATTCAAATTGGTGTGATGTGATTGCGGATTATGCGTCGGCTTCGTCCGGCTGGGGAATTTCCTTGGCACTGGCCGCCGCACGACGGGCAATGGGTTTTTCGATGTGACGGGTGAGCTGACGCTCCAGCTTTTGCCCCAGTTCAGTGATGGCGGCGTAGAGATCCTCGTGTTCTGCCTGGGCAAACAGTTTGCCGTTGGGGATGCCAGCAGTGGCTTCAATGATGAACATCAGACGCTCTTTGGAGACAATCACATGAGGTGTGATGAGAGGCACCTGAAGACGTTCGAGCTTTTCAAAGCGGGATTCAATGCGCTCGCGGATAGCCGGGGTAATGTCGATGATTTTGCTGGTAATTTCGATTTTCATATTGGCCCCCTTCGGGTCGTCTTGCTTGTGTCTTCACCTTCAGATTACTCATGGGGGAATAATGAAATGTGATCTGGGTCACGAAATGAGCCCTTTACTATCACGGGACATATAAATTGTGATCTTTTCCCGTTCTGCACCAAAAAGCGCTTGAGCTCCATGAAACAGGCAGGCAGTATGGGAAAACTTGGATCGTTTCTGTCCCTTCTTGGCAGCGCCGCATGTCGACCTCATGTCCGGTTTCCACCGCTTAGTCTCGCATCTTTCGCACTTCCCGCCGCACCTCGTCATCCGTAGTGCGACCTGTGAATGTGGGCGCTATCAAGTTATTCGGGCATTGAACGTGGTTGTTGTGGTGTTGGAGTAGTACATGAAACAGCAGGCCACTCAAATGATGTGGTTTTATGATCGACAACAGGAGCAGTGGAGCCTGTCCGATCATGCCTCTTACCAGCTTTGGCAAGGGGAGGGCGCACACCCCTGGGCCGGTCAGCTGGCTGCAGATGATGAACCCGGATTCTCCGATTTTCTCTCCAGACTCTATCACTCGCACCAACCGGCCCAGTTTATCGGCCATTTGAACGATGAAGAGGGGAGCGTGCGCCATGTGCTCTGGAGCGGTCAGTACATCCCCGCCCAGCAGGTTTGCTGTGGCTGGCTTGCGCCGCTCGATACCACCCGCAGCACCCCCTTGCCTGCCGAGTTATCCCAGCAGCTTCCTCTGTTGCAAGACCCCCTGCTGGCCCAGCTGGCCCAGGCACTTTCCGCCAGAACCGGGCTCGATTTTTTCGATACCCTGGTCAATCAGCTTGCCCATATTCTGGTTGCGGATGCGGTCTGGCTGGCAGAGCGTACCGGCAGCGATCGCCTCAAGGTGCTGGCCTGTCACGGCATCGACCTCAAGGAGTACGAGCTCGCTGGCATGCCCTGTCAGCAGGTTTATCGGCGCGGTGAAGCCTGTGTGGTTACCCTTGAGGCCCATTGTCAGCTCAACCCCCAACTAAAGGCGGGGCAGCGTTATTACGCCCAGCCGCTGTTTGACCGAAATGGCCAGATCCTGGGTCATCTGGCCCTGCTTTTCTCCGGCGAACTTGAGATCCCCAATCTGGGCTCAGTGTTGACCATCTTCTCCGTGCGTATGGTGGCCGAGCTGGAGCGGCTGCAGAGCGACGCCCAGTTGCGGCTCTCTGCGGTGGCGTTTGAAACTCATGAAGGCATCATCATCACGGATCCTGACTTCAAGATCCTGCGGGTCAACCATGCCTTCAGCCAGATCACCGGTTTTGACAGCCAGCGGGTGATAGGTCTGCATCTGGGCAATGAGCTTTGGTCAGGGCTTGATGGCCTTGGCTACGAGCTCAATACCCTCAACCGCTGGCAGGGGGAGACTCAGCGCCTGCACCTCGATGGGCACACCTATCCCCAGTGGGAAATCGTCACGCCTGTGCAGGATGACAAAGGCGTCATCAGCCATTTCGTCATCTGCTTCGAAGACATCTCTGAGCGCAAAGCGGCTGAGCGCCGCATTCAGGATCTTGCCTACTACGACGAGCTGACCGGCCTGCCCAATCGCCGTCAGTTGCACGAAACCCTGGCGCAGGCATTCAGCGAAGCGAGCCGTGACAACCTGATCGGGGCCCTGCTGTTCATCGATCTGGATCACTTCAAGACCATCAACGACTCCCTCGGTCACGCTACCGGCGACTGGTTGCTCAAGGAGGTATCCAGCCGCCTCAAGCGATTGGTGCGTCAGGGGGACTGCCTGGCCAGACTCGGCGGTGACGAGTTCGTGCTGCTGCTGCCCTCCCTCTCGGCCAGCCCGCCTCAAGCGGAGATGCAGGCCGACCTCATCGCCGAGCGGCTCATCAGCGAGATTGCTGCGCCTTACAACCATGGTGTGCAGGTGCTGCACATAGGTGCCAGCGTCGGTATTACCCTCTTTCCTGGGCGTGAGCAGGGGGTGGATGACTTGCTCAAGCAGGCTGATACCGCCATGTATCAGGCCAAGTCGGCGGGCCGCAAGACTCGGCGTTTCTTCGATGCTTCCATGCAGCAACAGGCGGATCGTCGCTTGCTCATTCATAACGAATTGCGCAATGCCTTGAGCCAGCAGGAGCTGACGCTCTATTACCAGCCCCAGCACATGGTGGCGGGAGGCGACATCATAGGCGTTGAGGCGCTGATCCGCTGGCAACCGCCGGGGAGGGCACTGGTCTCACCCGCCGAGTTCATTCCCATCGCCGAGGAGACGGATCTCATCGTCGACATCGGCAACTGGGTGCTGCACGAGGCGTGCGCCCAGTATGTGCTGTGGGAGGAAAACGGCATCCATATCCCCCAGCTGTCGGTCAATGTGAGTGCCAAGCAGTTCCATGCCACCGATTTTGTCGAATGCATTCATGACGTACTGGCGGCGACCGGCATGGACCCCGCCTGCCTGAATCTGGAGATCACCGAGTCGGTGGTGCTGGGGCATGCGGAAGACACCATCAGCAAGATGAGCGAGCTCAAGGCCATTGGCATCAGCTTCGCCATCGATGACTTCGGTGCCGGCTACTCCTCCCTTAGTTACCTGAAACGGCTGCCGGCCGATGAGCTCAAGATCGACCGCTCCTTCATTCAGGACATTCCCAAGGATGGCGACAACATGGCCATCGTCGAGGCGGTCATCGCCATGGCGCGTCACATGGGTTTCAACGTGACGGCAGAGGGGGTGGAATCCCGCCAGCAGCTGGAGTTCCTGCAAGCTCAGGGCTGCCATTTCTATCAGGGCTACCTCGCCTCCAAACCGCTGCCTGTGCCCTATCTGGAGCGCTATGTCCGGCGTCTGACCCACAACGACCATACCTGTGTGGTGGCAGAAAAATAGTATGGTGGGCGAGCTGTAGCCCTTGATGTTAACGGGTAGAATGAGTGGACATGACACCACCGCCAGCGGGCGGTGGCATTGCTGCTCAATGGAGACGTCTTTGGTGAAAGCCGTGCAGGGAATCATATTATCGGCGCTGTTCGTGCCAGGACTTCTGATGCCAGTCGCGGCACAGACAATGGATCAGTCCCTCTATCGTCAGGCTTATGACGCGGTACGTGCCAACGATCAGGCTCGTTTCCAGCAAATTCGTGCCCGTTTGACCCATTATCCGCTGTTGCCCTATCTGGATTATTACCAGTTGGCCTTTCGGCCCGGGGCAGCAGATTATGACAAAGTAACCCGCTTCATTCGCGAACACGGCGATACGCCGCAATCCAATCGCCTGGAGCGCAGCTACCTGACCCATCTGGCCCAGAGCCAGCAGTGGTCTCAGTTCCTGCGCTTCTACCCGGCCAAGCCGAGTTCCACCGATCTGCTCTGCATGCACTATCAGGCCCGCTACTACACGGGACAGCAGACCCAGGCCTTGCAGGAGGCAGGCAAGCTCTGGTTGAGTGGCCAATCCCGTCCCGATGCCTGTACCCCTTTGTTCCAGCTCTGGCAGCAGGCCGGATTGCGCACTCAGGAGAAGGTCTGGACCCGCATGACCTTGGCGTTTGAAGCGGAAAACCCCAACCTGATCCGCCACCTTGGAGCCCAGCTTGGCAGTGGCATGCAGCCTTATGCAGACCAGATGATCGCCTTGTTCGAGCAGCCTGCAAGGGCGATGAATCCGGCTTATTTTTCCACGGCAGCGCCCTCCCGGCGCCTGCTGTCACTGGGACTGGCCCGTTATGCCAATCAGCAGCCCGAATCCGTGTTGCGCCAGCTTGCGCAAGCTCGCTCCCGCTTTGGTTTGACGCCAGCCGAGGTGGCGCCGGTGGAGTGGGCTGTGGCCCGTCGCCTGCTGCTGGATCGATCCATTTCCCAGCGCAGTTGGGTGGATGCCACTGTCGTGCGGCTCGATGATTCGGATCTGCTGGAGCTCAGAGCCCGCCTTGCCATCTGGGAACAGGACTGGCGCGGCCTCTCCGGTTGGGTCAAGCGCATGCCGATGGCCTTGCAGAAAGAGGACCGCTGGCGTTACTGGCTGGCCCGCTCGCTGGAAGTGCAGGGGCAGAAGAAACCGGCGCGGGATCTCTATCTGGAAACTGCCAACTTGCGCGGCTTCTATGGCTTCATGGCGGCTCAGCGTACCGGCGTGCCTTATCGCATCAAGAACCAGAGTACCGGCACCAAGGTGCCTGACTGGCGTACTGCAACTCACCGCTGGCCCTTCCTGCTGCGGGTGCGTGAGCTGCTGGACATGAACGAAATCACGGCGGCGCGCGCTGAGTGGGTCCACAACATGGATCGCAACCCGGTTGCCCAGCGCATCGAGTTCGGTCATATAGCGCTCAATCAGGGCTGGCATGAGCTGGCTATTCTGGCCAGCATCCGCGCCGAAGCCTGGGATGCGATCGAGTTGCGTTTTCCCAAACCCTACAAGCAGACCTTCAGCCAGATGGCGCGGGAGCGCTCGGTCGATATGAGCCTGCTTTATGCGGTGTCGCGCCAGGAGAGCGCCCTCTACCCGCGGGCAGAATCGCCGGTGGGTGCGCGCGGCCTGATGCAGTTGATGCCGGGTACCGCCAAGGAGACAGCCAGCAAGCTGGGGGTGCCTTATCGCAATCCCGAGCAGTTGTTCGAGCCTACCCTCAATGTCAGGTTGGGGAGTGCCTACCTCAAGCGCTTGCTGGATGTGTATGACGGCAACCGTATTCTGGCGACGGCGGCTTACAACGCCGGGCCGGGGAGGGTGAAACGCTGGCGGGAGCAGAGCCGCAATCGGCCAATGGATGTCTGGGTCGAGAGTATCCCCTACAAGGAGACGCGCAACTATGTGCAGAATGTGCTGTCGTTCGATCTCATCTACCAGCACAAGCTGCAACAGCCGCTGCGCTTTATGTCTGAACGCGAGCTGAGTCACGCTTATTGAGACGGCAGCCGCCCTGGCGGCTGCCCAATTCCCTTTCCTTCCCCAAAATGGTTATTATCCCACAAGGTTTTGTTACAAAAGGAAACCTGTCAGGTGATCGCGCGCCACGTCTTGGTCTGACAGGTTCGATATAATCGCCCGATCAACACAGACAGGCTTCCCCAACAAAGGAATTGATAGTGGCAACGATTAAAGACGTTTCTCGGTTGGCCAATGTGTCCATTTCAACTGTGTCGCGGGTGATCAACAACACGGCACAAGTGGCACCAGAAAAGCGTGTGGCCGTATTGGCGGCCATGAAGGAACTGAATTTTCGTCCCAACAGTTTTGCCCAGGCGCTGGTCAGCAAACGCTCCAACTGCATCGGCGTACTGGTAGGGGACCTGTGTGGTGGCCCCTTTTTCGCCCAGATGATGCGCGGCATCGAGACCATGGTCGACAAGGCGGACAAATTCACCATCGTCATGTCCGGCAACCATGATGCGGCACGTGAGCGTCATGCCATTCAGGCGCTGCTGCAGCGCCAGTGCGATGCCTTGATCTTGCACAGCAAGGCACTGCCGGACGAGGAGCTGAGCGAACTGGTGGCAGGCAATACCCCCATTGTCTTCATCAACCGACAGGTACCGGGTGCAGAGGATCGCTGTGTCTGGCTGGATAACCAGGCCGGTATTACCACAGCGTGTCAGCATCTACTGGATGCCGGGCATAGCAAGATTGCCTTCGTGACCTCGGATGACGAAGAGTTTGTGGATGGCTTGCAGCGGATGGCGGGTTACCGCTACGCCCTGCAACGGGCGGGCATTGAGCTGGATCCTGCACTGATTGGCCGTGCCTTCGCCGATGAAAATGGCGGTTATGTGGCCATGGGCGAGCTGCTGGAGCGGGGCGTAGAGTTCACTGCCGTGCTCGGTTTCAACGACGCCATGGTGGCGGGAGCCATCTCCTGTCTGCTGGAGCGTGGCTACAAGATCCCGCAGCAGATCTCTGTGGTGGGTTTTGATGACATCCCTTATGCCCGTTACATCTACCCCAAGCTCACGACAGTGCGCTATCCCATCGAGGAGATGGGTGGCCGCGCGGCCGAGCTGGCCTTGCGTCTGCTGGATCACAAGCCGGTTGACGGGCTGACGCTCAAGTTCGAAGCAGAACTGGTCCGTCGCGAATCTGTCGCCTGATGAGATGAAATTGGCCCTGAATGGGCCATTTTTTTGCTGACTCCGCATTAAAAATTGAAACCGTTTTCAGAAATCCTTTTCAACTGTGATCCGCTTCAAAGCTTTTTGGCCAGCCTGCCACTAGCATAGGCCCCACGAATTAGGAGCCTGCGCTCCCGATTTTCCCGCTGTGGGAGGTAACTGGTCAATCCAGCTATTTCCTTCGTTACTTTCGACGGTCATCATGGATGGCCGTTTTTTTTTGCCAGGATTTTTGCCAATGACAACAGAATGCAGGAACCAGACGGGAATAGTGGGAGCCGGTTGGCTGGGATTGCCGCTGGCGCGGGCGTTGCAGGCGCAAGGCAAGGCCGTGGTAGTGACGGTCAGCTCGGCCGAGAAGGCCGAGCGCTTGACCGCCGAAGGCGTGAAGGCCTGGCCGCTGCAATTGTCGGCCCGGCTGGATGTTTTGCCACTGGTCTGCCGCGAGCTGGTGATCTGCGTGCCACCGAGCAAGACGGAGGATTACCCTGCGGCCATCGCCCGGCTATGCCAGCTGGCAAAAGCTGCGGGTGTGCAGAGAGTGCTCTTCGTCAGCGCCACTTCGGTATGGGCGCCAGGGCAGGGGGAAGGGGAGCAGCCCAGACCCGGCCACGCCAGAGGGGAGCGAATGCTCGCTGCCGAGCAGGCGGTGTTGACCGCCGGTTTTGAGTGCGCCATGGTGCTGCGCTCCGCCGGTCTTTACGGCCCGGATCGCCATCCCGGTCGTTTTCTGGCGGGCAAGACCCTCGATGGCGGAGCCCAAGCGGTAAACCTGGTGCATCTGGAGGATGTGGTGGCGGCCTGTCAGCTGATGCTGGCGCACGCAGAGAACGGGGATGCCTATAACCTGAGCGCTCCCGTGCATCCGCGCCGCGAGCAGTTCTATCCATTTGCGGCTCGCCTGCTCGGTTTGCCGGCACCCAGCTTCATCGAACCTGCCGGGATCTTTGCCCCCATCGAGGGGCAGCTTATCTGCCAGCGCCTCGGTTTTAGCTACCGCTGGCCCGATCCGGCCCACTGGTTTGCCGAGCAGGCCGCACTGGGTCACTGAGGCTGCCTCGCCTTCGTTCAATTGTGTTTCCCTGCCGGGTAACATGCGGCTCCAAAGGCCCATTTTGGCTGAGAACGCAGGGCAATTGAGGTTTGCCAAGGCGGGGCTCGCCCCCTATCATGCCGCCATTCATGATAGAGAGAGCGGTAATGATGGTAGATACAAAACGTCACCCTGACGGGGAACTGTTGCTGAGAACCCTGGCGATGCCAGCCGATACCAACCCCAATGGCGATATCTTCGGTGGCTGGATCATGTCCCAGATGGATATAGGTGGGGGCATCATGGCCAAGGAGCTGGCAAAAGGACGTATTTGTACCGTTTCCGTCGAAGGCATGACCTTTCACAGCCCGGTCAAGGTCGGTGATGTGGTGTGTTGCTACGGGCGTTGCCTGAAGATTGGCCGCAGCTCCATGCGTCTGAAGCTGGAGGTCTGGGTCAAGCCGGTGCTGCGTGCAAACGAGGCTCAACGTTACTGCGTGACCGAGGGGATTTTCACCTATGTTGCCATCGACGAGCAGGGTAAATCCCGTCCGGTACCCGTCTGATCCGGCTCAGACAAGTCGGGCGTTGATGATGGATATTTCCTGCTCAAAGCCGGTTTTTTGCCGTATCATGCGTTCCAGCATCTCTTCCGAGCCGACACACTGCTCGGTGTCGAACAGGCAGAGATCGCACTGGGGATCCCGTCTGATCTGATAGACGGTGGAAAGCTCCACTTGATGACAATTTCCTTGTTGATCATAAAATGTCACGCGGTACTGGTGCTGTCTCGCCATCGTTGAATTCCTTCTGGATGAGTCGGGCCGGACACGAGCTATGAGCCTAGTCGGCAGCGGTGACGTTTGTGATGGTCATGACACAATGCAGAGGCAGGTGGTTGTTAGCCAATGAAAAATAGTTATCGCATTCTGGGTACGTCGCTGTTGACGTTGGGGTTGGTTGGCTGTTTCGAGGTACCGGATCAGGATCATATGATCACGGCGCAGGGCATCATTCCCGGCGTCAACTGCCAGAAGCCGCCACTGGTGGCGCTGGCCTCCACCGCCTTGCCCCGCGAGTTTGGCATTACAGTCTGGAACCTCTACAAGGGTCAGCGTAAAAACTGGCGCGAGGGGCTGGACGAGTATGCCAAATCCCAGGATCTAGTGTTGTTGCAGGAGTCGGCGACCCGTCCGGACATGCTGGACTGGCTCAAAGCCGGTGAGTTTCAGTGGCAACAGTTGCAAGCCTTTACTCAGGGCGGCGTTTCATTTGGCGTCATGACGGTCGCCAAAACACCACAGGCTTTCGTCTGCGGCGTTCGTTCCCCCGAGCCTCTGCTACGCATTCCAAAATCTGGTCTGGTCAGCCTGTACCCCTTGCAGGGCGATCCTGACGGTGTGCTGGTGGTAAACCTGCATGCGGTCAACTTCGAACTGGGCATGGCCACCTTCCGCGAACAGCTCAATGACCTGACGGCTCTCATTCGCCGTCATCAGGGGCCCGTCATTCTGGCCGGGGATTTCAACACCTGGAGCGACAAACGGGAATTCTGGTTGAACAAGCTGGTGGGGGAGCTGGGGTTGCAGGAAGCCATTCCTGTGCCGGATCTGCGCCGTACCGCATTTGGCCGTCCGCTGGATCACCTCTATTACCGCAATCTGGATCTGGTAGAAGTGAGCAGCCCGGCCACCGATGCCTCGGATCACAATCCCATCATGGCGCGCTTTTCGGCCCAGGCCATCACCCCCTGATGGATGCTCCCGGATAGGAGCAGCAAGACGTGATAAAAAAACACCCCGCACTTGGCGGGGTGTTTTCGTATTGAGTGGTGAACAATCAGCTGCTGTTCTTCACGAACAGGGTCAGTTCCTGACCCGGCTTGAGATAGTCACTCTTGCCGAGCTGATTCCAGCGCATCACATCCATTACGGCGACCTGAAAACGGGCGGCAATGGCGGAGAGGGAGTCACCGCGGCGTACCTGATAGACCATGGACTTGTTGCTGCTCTTGCCCTGCTTGGGCCAGATCACCAGCTTCATGCCGGGTTTCAGAGACGATTTGGCATTGAGACCGTTCCACTTTGCCAGCTCGTCATGATTGACCCCGTGAGCCTGGCTGATGCTCCAGAGGCTGTCGCCGGAACGCACCTTGTACTGGAGCTTGCCACCGCTGCGCTTGGCGACTTGCTGCGGCTTGCTCTGAACGGCCGGACTGACAACAGCCTTGCTGCTGCCGGTCGGGATCATCAGGGTCTGGCCACGGCGCAGATTGTTGCCACGCAGGTTGTTGGCCAACTTGAGCTGTTGCACACTCACCCCGTTGTTCTGGGCGATGCGGGAGAGGGTATCGCCACTGACGACCTGATAGGAGCGGGTGCGGATACGCTCGCCCTGTGGCAGATCGGCCAGCGCCAGCTCCAGAGTATCGGCATATTCGACCGGTACCAGCAGCCGATAGGGGCCCTGGGGAGACGTCGACCAGCGGCTCAGGGCCGGGTTGACCTCTTTCAGCTGAGCCGGACGCAAGCCCGCCAGCTGAGCTGCCACATTCAAGTCGATCTGGCCTCCGGTATTGACCACCCGCAGCTGCGGTTTGTTGGCCAGTACCGGCAGGGTGACATTGTAGTTGTCCGCATTGCGGATCATGTCAGCCATCGCCAGGATCTTGGGGACATACATCCGGGTTTCGCGCGGCAGATCGAGAGACCAGTAATCGGTGGGACGACCGGCCTTCTGGTTGCGCACAATGGCGTTTCGCACGCGCCCTTCACCGGCATTGTAGGCAGCCAGAGTTTGCAGCCAGTCGCCATCAAAGAAGCGGTTCAGGTATTCCAGGTAATCCAGCGCGGCATTGGTGGAGGCCAATACATCGCGTCGGCCGTCATACCAGCTGTCCTGGCGCAGACCGAAGTTCTTGCCGGTCGCAGGCACGAATTGCCACAGGCCGACCGCATTGCTGCGGGAGCGGGCGTGGGGATCGAACATGCTCTCGATCATGGGAATGGTAATAAGCTCCATTGGCAGCTCACGCCGTTCGATTTCCTCTACCATCAGATACAGGTAGGGCTCAGCCCGGCTGGCAATGGTCGCCAGATGCTTATCGTTGCGCAGTAACCAATCACGCTGTTGGCTGACACGGGCATTGTCCTGTGGTTCAAACTGCATATCATCGCTGATACGCACCCACAGGTTATCCGTGTCATCCAGTGCGTCGATCTGTTCGTCACCGAACAGGAAGCGCGTCGAATGTTTTTTATACGCTTTTTTGTTGACTTGGGGGGACTTGATCGGCTCGATTGCCGTTAGCGCCCGGTCATCCTGATGGCTCAGGTTTTGGCAGCCGCTGAGAAACAGCGCCGCCAATAAGGCCGTTCGTACCTTCATCTCGCTCAGGTCATCTCTTGAAAAACAGCTGGCATCATAAGGGGCAATGGCCCCCTGATCAAGGTTCGTTCAAAAAACGTCCTTCCAGCTGCGCAGGACGGCGAAGGTATCCTCTGGATTTTCCAAGCATTTTAAGGCGTGTTTTTCAGCAGAAAATTTCACGGAATCCTGCTCGCAACGCAGAAAAACGTTGAAATCGCGCTCATCGCCCAGGCGAGAAGGGAGACTCGGCAGGCCCTGCTGGCGCAGTTTGCTGATCATGCCGATCCGCTGCTGGATCGCCTTGTTGTCGGGCTCGACTGCGTAGGCGAAGCGCAGGTTGGAGAGAGTGTATTCGTGGGCACAATAGATGAGGGTGTCGTCGGGCAGGGCCGCAAGCCGCTGCAGCGAGTCATGCATCTGGGCCGGGGTGCCTTCGAACAGGCGACCGCAACCGCCGGAGAAGAGCGTATCACCGCAAAACAGCATGCCATGGCCGTGGTAGGCGATATGGCCATGGGTATGACCGGGCACATGAATGACATCCAGGCTCAAACCATGCCAGTTGATCTGATCCCCGTCATCGAGCCACTGGCCATGGTGATCGGGCATGGGGTCATGTTTGGGGCCATACAATCTGGCATGGGGGAAATGCTTGAGCAGGGCGGTGACGCCGCCCACATGATCCTGGTGGTGGTGAGTCAGCAAGATGGCATCGAGCTGCAAGTCCAGGGCAGCCAGCCGATCCAGCACGGGGCCCGCATCGCCCGGGTCGACCACCAGGCAGTGATTTTCGTGTCTGATCAACCAGATGTAATTGTCGGTAAAGGCAGGAACTGTGATAACGGTATACATGAGTTAGCTTCTCTTTAGGGAGGGTATCTTATATAACTGGATGGCGTTCGCACCCCAAGTTGAGCCCCATTATGCAGTTGGCACGTACCGAACAACAAATCGAGGTCCCGACCAGCTGGTCGGCGTTACCCATGGGGGACTGGGTGGCTGCCGAGATCCAGGAGCGGCTCGATAGCTGGTGCCCACATCTGTTTGGTTATCATCTGCTTAAAGTGGGCGCTCTGAGCGCCGAGCTCTCTTGCGGTTGCTCTTCCATTCGCCACCAGATAGGGGTGGCGACCAGTGGCCGCTTGCTGGATATCAAGGGCGATCCGCTGGCCTTGCCGGTACGCACCGGCAGTGTGGATGCCTGTCTGCTTGCCCATTGCCTCGACTTCTCGCCCGATCCCCACCAGGTACTGCGTGAAGCAGAGCGGGTGCTGACCGACGATGGCTGGCTCATCGTCAGCGGCTATAACCCGCTCAGTCTGGTCGGTATTGGTCATTGTCTGCCTTTCCTGCGCCAACGTCTGCCCTGGTCGGCACGAATGTTCACCCCGGCACGGGTCACCGACTGGTTGCAACTGCTCGGTTGTGAGGTGATGTTTGACGAACGCTTCGGCTATTCGTTCATGGGCAAACAGAGCCGGATCGGCTGGTGGCGGGAGAGTGTGGGGCGGGATTACTGCAGACCGTTTGCATCCGTCTATGTAATAGCGGCGCGCAAACGGCGTTTTCCGCTCATCCCGGTGCGTCGTCGCTGGCGTTTGCCTGAGTCGATAGCGGCACCGGGCATGGCACGTCAGGGCTGGTAGCCGGTGTCTTCGGCGAGTTCCTTGCCACTGGCGGCATCGCGCGCCAGTTCATCGCAGCGTTCGTTCTCGGGGTGACCCGAGTGCCCCTTGACCCAGAGCCACTCGATCTGATGGCGGGCCACTTCGGCATCCAGCTCTTTCCAGAGATCGACGTTCTTGACCGGCTGACGATTTGAGGTCATCCACCCCTTCTTCTTCCAGCCGATGATCCACTGGGTGATCCCCTGGCGCACATACTGGCTGTCGGTGGTGAGCCGTACCTGGCAGGCGGCATTGAGGGTACGCAGCCCCATGATGGCGGCCATCAGCTCCATCCGGTTATTGGTGGTCAACCGAAAACCGCCGGAAATCTCCTTGCGGTGATCGCCATAGACCAGGACGGCGCCATAACCACCCGGGCCGGGATTACCTAGGCAGGAACCATCCGTGTATAAATCAATGTGTTTTAACATGAGCAATCGATCTTTTTTAGCGTGAGTCTTGGGGTAAACTAGCGGGTAAGGCCGAAGTTTGACATAGATTGGATCATGAACACACCCCAACTGAATCGCCAGATCATTCTGGATACTGAAACCACAGGTATGAACACAGCCGGTGGCCCCATCTATCTGGGACACCGCATCATCGAGATTGGCTGTGTGGAGGTGATCAACCGCAAGCTGACCGGTAATCACTACCACGTCTATATCAAGCCGGATCGGCTGGTGGATCCCGAGGCCATCCAGGTGCATGGCATCACGGATGCCTTCCTGGCGGACAAGCCCTCGTTCAGCCAGATCGCCAACGATTTCATCGAGTTCATTCGTGGTGCCGAGCTTATCGCCCACAACGCCCCCTTTGACGTGAGCTTCATGGACTATGAGTTCGGCAAGCTCGGACTCAACTTCAAAACCAGGGATATCTGCAGCATCACGGATACCCTGGCGATGGCGCGGGATCTTTTCCCGGGCAAACGCAACAACCTGGATGTGCTGTGCGATCGCTACGGCATAGACAACTCTCACCGCACCCTGCACGGCGCCTTGCTCGATGCGGAGATCCTGGCCGACGTTTACCTGCTGATGACGGGTGGCCAGACCAAGCTGAACCTGGCCACCGAAAGCAGTGAGAGCGAGCGCAATCAGGACACCAGTATTCGTCGACTGGAGAGCAATCGTCCGCCGCTCAAGGTAGTGCGCGCCGGCGCCGATATTGAAGCGGTGCACGAGGCCAGGTTAGATCTGGTCCAGAAGAAGGGAGGTGCCTGCCTGTGGCGGCAATGAGCAAGCTATGGAGTGGCCTGCTGCTGTTGACCTCATTGACGGTCACGGCCAACGAGGTGTTTGCCCCCTCTGACATTCCCCTGCTCGATAATCGCTTTCGCATCGATTATGGCGTGAAGGAGATTACCTTCATCGTCACGCGCAAGCCGGGCACCTCCTCCGTGATCCTGGTGCGACCCGATGGCAGCAAGCTCTATGTCGGCAAGGTCACACCACCCGAGGTGGGCTGGTTGGCGCTCAAGGACCATGATCTCATCACCATTCGAGATCCCATGCCGGGTCCTTGGCAGGCCATCGGCGAGGTAGACCCTGACAATCGGGTGCGGATCCTGTCGAACATCAAGCTTGAAACCGAGCAGTTGCCGACCCAGCTCTATCAAGGGGAGGTGATCAAACTCAAATCCTGGCTGTTGATTGACGATGCGCCGCCCAAAGACGGGTATTACCTCACGGATCTCGGCATGACGGTGAAGTTGCAGCGTTTCAACGATGATACCCAGCAGGGTGAGCCCATTCTGGATGAAGTGCTTGGCCACTACCTTGATGATGGCAAGGGGCTCGACGAGGTGCCGGGAGATGGCGTCATGACCGCCGAGGCTCTGCTCGATGTTCCGGCCGGCAAGTATCGGGCTTTGTACAGCACCGGCAATCAGGTCTTCTCCCGGGCCAGGTCTCAGGATGTCCTTGTCTATCCGCTCCCCGTCAACTTCACCTTGACGCCCCCGTCACAAGAGGTCGGTGCCCGGCTCTCTTTTTTGATCGACGGCGATGAGCTGGATCCCGCCTCCGTGGTCGTCAAAGGCAAGGCGATGAACACGACCAATGAGAGTCTGCCTTTCAGTGCTGTGGCAACCGGGTTCAAAGTCGAAGTGGATCTGTCGGCGCTCAAGGCGGTTGGTCAGTATGAGGTGAGTGCGACTCTGTTTGGGACAACCCGGTTGGGCCGCGAGATCCAGGTCATACTGCCGGTCAAATCGTTCAATATTTTCCCCGTGCAGGCGGCCCCCCCTCCGGTTACACCGGTGGCATCGGTTGCGGTACCGACCCAGGTCAAATTT
This sequence comes from Aeromonas sp. 2HA2, assembly GCF_029237345.1. Classification (NCBI taxonomy): domain Bacteria; kingdom Pseudomonadati; phylum Pseudomonadota; class Gammaproteobacteria; order Aeromonadales; family Aeromonadaceae; genus Aeromonas; species Aeromonas sp. 2HA2. Next base: position 32,517 of record NZ_JAACGB010000005.1, read on the forward strand.
GAGGAGAAAGAGAGCAGCGGCTGGTTGATATGGTTGCTAGGCGGGGCTGGGATACTGGTTGTCCTGCTCGGCGGGGTGGGATTCATCTTGCTGCAAAAGCGCCGTGCGATGAAGAAAGCGATGGCCGCGCACAAGGCCGAAAGCGAAGGGGCCAAACCCGAGGCCAAGCTGGACCTGAACTTGCCCGAACAGTAACGAACAGGCCTTCACTAAAAAGCCGCCTGTTGAGGCGGCTTTTTTATATGCGGCAGTTGGTGCACGGGTGTGAAAGGGGTCAATGATCCCCGACGTAGATATCCTTGTGCTGATCGCGGATCTCGAGGAACTTGTCCAGATTGGCCAGCATCAACTCCACCAGTTGGGGATCGAAGTGCTGTCCCTTCTCTTCTTCTATCAGCGCCAGTACCTTGTCCAGCGGCCACGCCTTCTTGTAGCAGCGATCCGACCCGAGAGCATCAAACACGTCGGCCAGCGCCACGACTCGTCCCTCCAGCGGAATGTCATCTCCCTTGAGACCACGGGGATAACCACTGCCATTCCACTTTTCGTGGTGGTTACCGGCTATGGTGGCACCTATCTGGAACAGGGCCAGGTCGCTGCCGGAGAGCATGTCCTGCCCCAGTTGGGCATGGGTTTTCATGATCTCCCACTCTTCCGGGGTCAGCTTGCCTGGCTTGTGCAAGATGGCATCCGGGACCCCGACCTTGCCGATATCGTGCAGGGGAGAGGCGCGCTTGATGAGCTCGCTCTGCTCCTCGCTCATGCCAAGCAGCTGGCAGAGCAGCTCAGTGTAGAGGGCAACCCGCTTGACGTGCAGGCCGGACTCCTTGGAGCGGGTTTCCACCAGCTCGCCGATGCGATAGATGATCTCGCGCTGGTTATCTGCAATGACCTCGTTGAGCCGGATGTTCTCCAGCGCCACTATGATGTTTTCGGTAAACAGACTCAGCAACCCCATGTCCATCTGGCTGAGCTGACGGGTGGTTTCGATGTGAAACAACAGGTGATGGCGGGGGTTCTGACAGTAGAGCACCATCTGGTTGCCATCATAGACGTTGGCACGATTGGTCATGGCCTGACGCAAAATAGCAGGAGCATCGACAAGCCGCACGGACGGGTGGCCGGGCAGCAGAGGCTCCAGGATCTGATCCCTCACCTCATAGGCAAGCTGCTTCACGTCATAGATCTGGGACTCTTCCAGATTGAGCAGAGCGCTGAGCTGTTCCTGCGCGCCCTCAACAAACTGGCGTAGCGCCCGTTTTTCGAAGATCCCCTTGGAAGCCTCAATGACCTTTTCCAGTCCCTGGCGATTGCTCTCCAGGGTACGGATGTCGCGGTATGAACGCAGGCTGGCCCGCAGCAGGGTACGCAGCTTCTGGGAGGTGAGCTCTGTCTTGTCCTTGTAATCGTTGATGTCGTAGTTGGTAACCACATCATCTTCCGGCGCTTGTCCCGGTTGCCCGGTTCGCAGCACGATACGCACCATCTTGTTTTGCAGATCTTCGCGCACGAATTTGACCACATCGAGACCGGCGTGATCGACTTCCATGACCACGTCGAGCAGCAACAAAGCTACGTCCGGGGTCTTGGCGAGCAACTCCTTGGCCTTGGCAGCTGAATAAGCATGCAAAAATTCAATGGGTTTGTTATCGAATTCAAACTTGCTCAGGGTGATCTTGGTGATGCGATGCACTTCGGGCTCATCATCCACAATCATCACCTTCCATCCAGCTTGCTGCTGTTCCTGAAGGGGCAGATCGTCATCGTCAATAATCAGGATTTGGTCATCCATCATGCAATCCTGTTTGGGATCCTGTGCTTACATTAACTGCTTCACTAAGGATAGGAAACTTATTGAGAAATAAAATTTGATCTGTGAAATCTCTTTGTTGTCATCGTGATCCAGGTCCATAAAAAACGCCTCCACATGGGAGGCGTCAGGTTCGTTTTCTGCGTATCAGGCAGCTCTGTGATAGGCCGATGGTTCGAACAGGGCCTTGTTGGCAACCAAGTCGATGGGGTCGAAATCATCGACGTTGATGGTACGCAGGCGGCTCTCTTCGGCCCGGCGCAGCAAGTCGGCCTCATTCTGGTTGAGCACACCGAGCGCCAGACCCGCATCCGCCACCTTGTCCAGTTGCATAAACAGACGCTTGATACCGTCAGCCTTGCATACTTTGTCAAACAGCGGTTCGGCTGCCAGCACGTCATCCAGCGCCTGTTCCAGCAAGCCGAAGGGGTTGCCCTCTTCGCGGGTCAGGTATTGACCCTGTGCCAGTCGGCTGCGAGTCTCGCTCGGCGTTTGCAGCAGGCGTGCCACTTGCTGGTCCAGCTTGTCGCTCGGGCGCTTCATGTCACGGCCAAGGGGCAGCACTATGACGCGCAGCGCAAGGCCAATCCAGCGGTTCGGGAAGTTGCGCAGCAGCTCGTCGATCGCCTCTTGCGCCTTGAACATGGCATCTTGCAGTGCCCAGTGCAGCAGTGGCAGATCCGCCTGCTGACGACCCTCATCCTGATAGCGCTTGAGGGCACTTGAGGCCAGATAGAGCTGACTCAACACGTCACCCAGGCGAGCGGAGACGCGCTCCTTGCGTTTGAGCTCGCCGCCCAGGGTGCCCATGGCCATGTCTGACAGGAAGGCCAGGTTGGCCGAGAGGCGGGAGAGCTGCTGGTAATAGCCCTTGGTCTGATCCTTGTAAGGGGCTGCGGCGAAGCGAGCACCGGTCAAGCCCAGCCAGAAACTGCGCACCAGGTTGCTGATGGCAAAACCGACGTGGCTGAACATGGCCTTGTCGAAATCCTTCAGCGCTTGCTCCTTGTCCGGATGGCTGGCTGCCAGCATCTCCGGCAGGACATAGGGGTGACAGCGGATGGCGCCCTGACCGTAGATGATCATGCTGCGGGTCAGGATGTTGGCCCCTTCCACCGTAACGGCGATGGGGGCTCCCTGATAGCCACGGGCCAGATAGTTGTTCGGGCCCATGCAGATGGCCTTGCCGCCGTGGATGTCCATGGCATCTATGATGCACTTCTGGGCACGGTCGGTGAGGTGGTATTTGACGATGGCGGAGATGACCGAGGGTTTTTCCCCCAGATCGATACCGGTCACTGTCAGGTTGGCGGCAGCGCCCATGATGTAGGCGTTGCCACCGAGACGGGCCAGCGGCTCTTCAATGCCTTCCATCTTGCCGATGGGCAGCTTGAACTGGCGGCGGATGCGGCTGTAGGCGCCGGTCGCCAGGGCCAGCATCTTGACGCCGCCCGTGCTGTTGGAGGGCAACGTGATACCGCGGCCAACCGAGAGGCATTCGACCAGCATGCGCCAGCCCTGACCGGCCATGGCCGGGCCACCTATGATGAAGTCGAGCGGTACAAACACATTGTCGCCACGGGTCGGACCATTCTGGAACGGCACGTTGAGCGGGAAGTGACGACGGCCTATCTCGACCCCCTTGATGTGGGTCGGGATCAGGGCACAGGTGATGCCCAGCTCCTCGTCTTCACCCAGCAGGTGATCCGGGTCGCGCAGCTTGAAGGCCAGACCCAGCACGGTAGCAATAGGGGCGAGCGTGATGTAGCGCTTGTTCCAGGTCAGGCGCATGCCAAGCACCTCTTCCCCTTCCCATTCACCCTTGCAGATAATGCCGAAGTCGGGAATGGAGCCGGCGTCGGAACCCGCTTCCGGGCTGGTCAGGGCGAAGCAGGGGATCTCTTTGCCTACCGCCAGGCGGGGCAGGTAGTGGTCTTTCTGCTCATCGGTGCCGTAATGTTGCAGCAGTTCACCCGGGCCGAGGGAGTTGGGGACGCCTACTGTGGAGGCCAGCACGGCGCTGGCGCCACACAGTTTTTGCAGCACACAGGACTGGGCATAGGCGGAGAATTCCAGACCACCGTATTTCTTCTTGATGATCATGGCGAAGAACTTGTTGTCCTTCAGGTATTGCCACACCTCGGGGGAGAGATCGGCCCGCTCGTGGGTCACTTCCCAGTCGTTGACCATGCGGCAGACGTTTTCAACCGGGCCATCCATGAAGGCTTGCTCTTCGGCTGACAGCACGCTGACCGGGATGGCGTGCAGCTTCTTCCAGTTCGGGTTGCCGGCGAACAGGTCCGCTTCCCACCAGGTGGTCCCGGCTTCGATGGCTTCCTTCTCGGTGCGGGACATCTCCGGCATGATCGACTTGTAGATCTTGAACAGCGGCTTGGTCAGCTGATTGCGGCGAAAATCCACCAGGTTGAGGGGGATGGCAATCACGGCAAACAGTGCCCACACCAGCAGGGGGACATGGCCATAGAGGGTGCCAGCGACCAGGGCGGCGGCCGTGGCAAGCGTGGATGTGAACAGAGACGCCCGGCGATAAGCCATGGCGCCGATCACCAGGATCACCCCGAGCAGAGTGAGGGTCGTCGTCATTTTTCGCTCCTTGCATGAGTTGCCGAAGTTGGCTAAGCAGTAGATTAACTGATCCAGAGGTCTGACCTGTTGGATATGGCCCCTGTTGTAATTCATACGCACAAACTTATCAAGCTGTTTACAAGCTCGTTACCTTCACGCTGTGAGCGGCATAACGTCCTGCAGGCGGCATCTTGGCTGGCTGGGGGGCGACGATTGGATTGGCTTGTGCGACAATGACGCCGCCCACATTTTGGAAGAGACATCATGTACCAAGAACTGATCCGCAATGAATTGACCGAAGCTGCTGGCGTGCTCCAGGCGTTCCTGGCAGATGAGCAGAATCTGAAGAACATAGAGGCAGCCGCCAAACTGCTGGCAGACTCCTTTAAACAGGAAGGCAAGGTGCTCTCCTGTGGCAATGGTGGCTCCCACTGTGATGCCATGCATTTTGCCGAGGAGCTGACTGGCCGTTATCGCGAGAACCGTCCAGGCTATGCCGGTATTGCCATTTCCGATCCCAGCCACCTCTCCTGCGTCTCCAACGACTTTGGCTACGACTATGTGTTCTCCCGTTATGTGGAAGCGGTCGGCCGTCGCGGTGACGTCTTGCTCGGCATTTCCACCAGTGGCAACTCGGGCAATATCCTCAAGGCCATCGAAGCCGCCCATGCCAAGGGCATGAAGGTGATAGCGCTGACCGGCAAGGATGGTGGCAAGATGGCGGGTCTGGCCGATGTCGAGATCCGGGTGCCGCACTTTGGTTATGCCGACCGCATTCAGGAAGTGCACATCAAGGTGATTCATATCTTGATCCAGTTGGTCGAAAAAGAGATGGCCAAGTAATAAGGAGTCCGCTGGTTATGTGCGAACTGCTCGGCATGAGTGCCAATGTGCCGACCGATATCTGCTTCAGCTTTACCGGTCTGATGCTGCGCGGCGGCAAGACGGGGCCACACAAGGATGGCTGGGGGATCACCTTCTATGAGGGGAGGGGGTTTCGCACCTTCAAGGATCCCGAGCCCAGTGCCCAGTCGCCGATAGCCAAGCTGGTACAGGCGTTGCCCATCAAGAGTCGCGCCGTGGTCAGCCATATCCGGCAGGCGAACCGCGGCTGCGTGTCGCTGGAAAACACCCATCCGTTCACCCGTGAACTGTGGGGCCGCTACTGGACCTTTGCCCATAATGGCCAGCTGACCGGCTACAAGCGACTTGCAACCGGGCGGCACCGTCCGGTGGGAGACACCGACAGCGAACATGCTTTTTGCTGGTTGCTCAACCGACTTGAGCAGAAATACCCCAAGCGTCCCGCCAATTTCCCCGCCATGTTTCGCTATCTGGCGACCCTGTGCGATGAATTGCGCGGACTCGGGGTATTCAACATGCTGCTGTCGGATGGGGAGTTTGTGATGACCTATTGCAGCAACAACCTGCACTGGCTCACCCGGCGTGCTCCGTTTGGCGAGGCCCGGCTGCTGGATGAAGATGTGGCCATCGATTTTCAGAGCGAGACAACCCCGGATGACGTGGTCACCCTGGTGGCGACCCGCCCGCTCACTGGCAATGAAAATTGGGTCAAAATGGCGCCCGGCGAGTTCAGCCTGTTTCGCCTTGGTGAGCGAGTATGCGGCAGTTAGATTCGGTAATCATCTGATTTAAATGTAAAAAAATACCAGGGTAGAATCCTACCCTGGTTCTTCGCAGCAGCCATACAGGCAAAAAGGGATGAGAGAGGTGTTGCTGAGCTGCATCATTCTCACGGCCTTTATTGTTATTTAAATGTTAATTTATTGGCAATGTTTATATTTCAATAACGCCTGCCTCTCACCAAATTAATAGAGCTCGATCACACTTTCCTTCTCTCCACCGTTTGCCGGTCAGCAAGTGAATATGGGCGAGGGATGACGCTGTCACGTTGGGCATCTATAGTATGGTCTGTTTGAATACCACCAGAGAGGGCTGAGGGATGGAATGGTTGGATCAGAAAGTGTTGCGACAGCTGGCGGAAGATATAGGTCAGGAGATGATGCCGGTCGTGATCTCGGTGTTCATCGAAGAGGTGGGTGAGCAGCTCACCCAGCTTCGGCCTCTCTATGAACGGCGGGACTGGCCCGCGCTGGCCCGGCTTGCCCACAGCATGAAATCGTCCTGCGGCAGCTATGGTGCCCAGCTCAGCTATCAGCAGGTGGTGGCACTGGAGCTGGCCTGCAAGCACGAAGATGCCGACGAGGTTGCCCGCTTGCTGACCCAGCTGGAGCAATCCCTGCCTCAGGTCCTCTCCCACCTTGCCAACTATCACTGAGCTTGTTGCGCAGTGACCCCGTGTTCATCGCTGCGCGTCTTTGCCAGTTACTAGCGTTGATTGATTAGTTGCTGGATAACCCTATCCAGCGCCAATTTGAGTTTCAGTCGATCGTGGCGATGGGGGAGGTCCGCCTCACCCAGTTCGGCCTGGATCAGCTGGCTGGCGAGCTCGACAGGATATTCCCCTGCTGGCGCCAGAATGGCATCGACACGGCCTGCACCGACCCGTGATTCCAGCCAGCGCCACTGATTGAGCAGACTCAACTGGCTGGCAGGGCCATTTTCGGCCACCAGATTGCAGATGAACACCAGCATGGCGTCGCTCTCGTTGATGGCTTGTGCCACTTCGGCCAGCAGCAGGGGCGGCATGATGGAGGTGAGGAAGCTGCCGGGTCCGAGGATGATCATGTCGGCCTGAGCCAGGGCTTGCACTGCCTCGCGAGTCGCCGGTACTTCCGGGCTCAGGCTCAGGGAGAGGGGAGGCGTATCGAGTTGATCGATGGAGACCTCTCCCAGGATCTGGTTGCCACAGAAGGTGTGGGCACACAGATCGGTGGGAAATTCTGACATGGGTAACAATTGTGACTCTATTTTCAGCATGTCACTGATGAGCTTGATAGCATCAAGAGGGCGTACGCAGAGGTTATCGAGCGCCAGCAGCATCAGATTGCCGAGGTTGTGGCCCGCCAGCTCGCCGCGGCCGGCGAAGCGGTATTCGAACAGCAGGCTGCCAATACTGGGGTCGGTGACCAGTTGATTGAGGCAGTTGCGCAGATCTCCCCAGGCGATGCACTCCTGGCTCTTGCGCAGCCGTCCTGTGGATCCGCCGTCGTCCGTGGTGGCGACGATACCGGTCAGGCGCTGGCCGAGAAACGAGAGTGAGGAGAGCACACGGCCCATGCCGTGGCCACCACCGATGGCGACGACCCGGTCAAAGTCATTGATATTTTTCTGCCACATGCAGCTGTCCTGTGGTTGGGCTCAATCGAGGGCCATTCTAGCCGACGAAACGGGATAATTGTTTGATTAAGGTATGATTTTTGCTTACCTCCAGCATCATGAACAACTAGGAGATGGTGTTGAACTTTCTGACGGCTCACTCTCTTGAAGAGACCTCCCTGCTGGCTGCGCGGCAGGTCAGTGAGCGGCTGCTCGCTCAAGCACCCCATTCCCCTTCGCTGTTATTGGTCTATTTTACCCAAGCCCACGATGCCGAGGAACTGCGTCGCCACCTCAAACTGCAGTTCCCAACCACTCGACTGATAGGTTGCAGCTCCTGCGGCGGTGTCATGACCCAGACAGGGCACCACGCTCGTCAGGGATTCGGGCTGGCGGTGGCGGCTCTCTATGATGACAAGGGTGCCTACGGGGTGGCCGGGCAGGCGGGTGATGACGTGGATGTGCGCCAGTTGCTGCGCAGTGCCATCGCCGATGGCGGGCGTCCCGGCGAATTGCCCCAGCTCATCTTGTTGCACGCCAGTCCAGGTCAGGAGGAGGCGATGCTTGCCAGCATCGAAGCCGAGCTGGGCACGACCGTCCCTGTCGTGGGGGGCTCGGCGGCGGACAACAGCGTCGGCGGTGACTGGCAGCTGTGCTGGGATGAGGGCAGTGCCCGCGAGGGCGTCGCGCTGGCCGTGCTCTATCCTGAGTGCCAGCTGGCGTTCCAGTTCCACTCCAGCTATGTCCCTACCGAGCATCGTGGCACCATTACCGCCCTGGCAGGACGGGAGATCCTCACCATTGATCATGCGCCTGCCGCCGAGGTCTATGCCCGCTGGATTGGACGAACCACGCCCTGGCCTGTGGGGCCCATACTGCGGGAGACAACGCTCTCGCCGCTGGCTCGTCAGGTGGGCACTTTGGACGACATGCCCTACTACAAGCTCTCCCACCCGGAGGCGGTGACAGAAGGGGGCGGTTTGCGCCTCTTTACCGATACCCAGATCGGGGAGAAATTGCTGCTGATGTACAGCAGCCAGGAGGGGCTGTTGCAGCGGAGTCTGAACGCTACCCGCATCGAACCCGAATACGGCATGACCACAGAGATGCGGCCGTTCGGGGCCCTAGTGATCTTTTGTGCTGGTTGTCGCTTGGCTCTTGGTGATAGCTTATGCCAATTCGTCGACCAATTTCACACACGGCTGGGGGATATCCCCTTTATTACCCCGTTTACCTTCGGTGAGCAGGGGCGTTTACCCCACGGTGAGCTGGCACACGGCAACCTGATGGTATCGAGCGTGATCTTCCTCGACAGCTGATATATGGCGCTGGAAACAAGATGATAGGTAATACCGAACTGGAAGCCCTCGGGGACAAGCTGCAGACCACGCTGGTGGAGCTGGTGCGTTGTCGGGAACGCGAGGCCAAATATCGCCAGGAGTCGCAGACCCTGCTGTGTGGCGTGGCTACGCTGGCCGATGCCCAGACCCTGGAGCAGGTGCTGGACAGTCTGATCCAGGTGCTCAAGCCCTTCATCGGTTTCGAACATGCAGACGTGGTGGCTTGGGAGGGGGATGTCGGCGTCACTCACCTCAGTACCCAGGATGGCGAAGTGGGTCGGGACTGGCAACTGACGCCCCTCTTCTCCCGCGCCATCGAGGGGGAAACACTGGTCATCTATGATCCCACCCAATTGCCTGAGCTGGCGCCACTGGCCCACGTATCCGGCTGGGCCAGTGTCATGATGACGGGGCTGCGCGCCCCCGGTTTCTCCGGTGTTCTCATCTGCCGTCACGCCGTCATGGGTACCTTCGATCTCAAGAGCAAGGCCGCGATGCAGCGCTGCCGCCCGCTCATCTCCCAGGCCCTGGTCAACATCGCCTATCGTGCCCGGCTGCAAGAACAGGTTGAACTCAAGACCCTGGCGTTGCAGACCAGCGAACAGCGTTTTCGCAGCTTTGCTGGCATGGCCTCCGACTGGTTCTGGGAGACGGACACAGAGCACAGGCTCAGCTATGTGTCGGCGCCCGGCTATCACGGGGACGTGCTGGTGCATCAGCCCGGCCAGAGCCTCTACGATTACGCCTATGACAGACGGGATCCCGAGTGGGGCAAGTACCGTCGTCTCATCGCGCTGCATCTGCCGGTACGGGCGGTACGGGCCCAGGTCAGCCTGGTCAAGGGCCCCTGCTGGATGGAGATCAACGCCGAGCCCTGCTTCGATGCCGCCGGTGTATTCATCGGCTATCGGGGGACTGCGCGGGATGTGGGCAACCAGATCCGCCGCGAGCAGGAATTGGCACGGGCACGAGATGAGGCCGAGGCAGCCAACCGCGCCAAGTCGCAGTTTCTGGCCATGATGACCCACGAAATTCGTTCCCCCATGAATGCGGTGCTGGGCATGCTGGACCTGTTGCAGCACGCCCAGCTTGAACCCCAGCAGCAGACTCTGCTGGGACATGCCACCCACTCGGCACGCCTGCTGCAAACCATCATCGACGATGTGCTCGACTTCTCGAAAATCGAATCCCATACCCTGGAATTTCATTGCGAGACCCTGCACCCGACCCAGCTGTGCCAATCCCTGATCGAGCCGCTGCAAGCGCGTGCCAGTAGCAAGGGAATTATCCTGCGCTGGCTGGTGGATGAGGCAGTACCCCCCCAGTTGCAGGGGGATCCGGTACGCCTGTCACAGGTCATCAGCAACCTGCTCGGCAATGCGGTGAAGTTCACCAGTCAGGGCAGCGTATCCTTGCAACTGGGTTGGCGCCATGAGCGGCTGCGAGTCTCGGTCACCGACACCGGCATCGGTATCTCGGCCGAAGATCAGGCGCTCCTGTTCGAGCCTTTCTCCCAGGTCGACAGCTCGGCGACCCGCCGCTTCTCCGGCACCGGCCTGGGGCTGGCCATCAGCAAACGGCTGGTGGAGCTGATGGGCGGCGAGATCCGATTGCAGAGCGCCCCTGGTCAGGGCAGTTGCTTCTGGTTCGAGCTGCCCGGCATGGCGCTGCCATGCGAGTGCAGCAGCCGGCCCGAGCCGGATCAATTGCCCATTCAGGATCTGGATGTGCTGGTGGTGGAAGACAGCCCGGTCAACCAGCTGGTGGTGTCCCTCATGCTGCAAAAACTGGTGACCCGGGTACGGCTGGCGGCCAATGGTCTGGAAGCGCTGGCCCAGGTGGCGGAGCAAAAGCCGGATCTCATCCTGATGGATATGCGGATGCCGCAGATGGATGGATTGGAGGCGACTCGCCGCCTGCGGGAGCTGGGCTGCAAGATGCCCATCGTCGCCTTGACGGCCAATGCCATGGCCGAGGACAGGGCTCGTTGTCTGGCTCAGGGAATGGATGACTTTCTGGCCAAGCCCATCAGCCTGATGCGGCTGAGAGAGTGCCTGCAACGCTATTTTCATCCCGAACTGCCGGATCGCAGGTAAAAAAAATGGTCAACCTGGGTGGTTGACCAATTCTTCAGCAAATACTGAAGAGAGCACGGGATAAATCGGGTTGTACTGTTCTATATGAAAAAGTCGTGCCAACTTTTTCAGAACCTGTTTAAGCGGCTTGCAGCGGTATTGTCTGTTTTTATTGCTATCCGCTGTTTGCAAAATGCGAAATTGTTATTTTCATTGTGGGAATATTCGCATTTTGCAAAGACTTTTTGACTCACTGTGCGATCAGTCGGCGCAAGAATTGACGAGCCGCTTCGCTATTTTGTTTGGCAATCAACATCTGTTTTTCATAGATCGGCATGGGCAGGATCTCGAGCCAGCGTTGGCAGAGCCAGGCCGCATCGTCAAACTGCTTGTCCGGATAGAGCTCATCGAGCTCGGGATACTGCTCGAACACTTCCCGCAGCCGGGTGACCAGCGGCTTGTCACTGAAGTCTGAATGGGCGCTTGGCCAGTTCGGCAGGGCTTCGACCCTGGCACGGCGCAATCCCATCTCGTCCGTTTCCATCTCATGAATGCAGAAGCGTTCCATGCCGAGCACAGTGACGCCGAGCAGACCATCATTCAGGGTATAAAAATCGGTCACCTTGACCCGGGTGCCGACCGGCAGGATCCGCCCGGATTTACCCGTGGTGGTCGCCTCTTCCATCACTATGCCGAACCCCTGGTCATTGATGAATGACTCTTTGAGCATCTGCAGGTGGCGCGGTTCAAACAAACGCAGCGGAAGCTTGCCACCAGGCAGTATGTGGGAAGGCAAGGGGAACAATGCCAAAGGTTGAAGTTTCATGTTCCGTCCTCCATTGAGTAGTTGCTGAATAGGACAATGCAGCGACTGTGCCAGAGGATGATAAAAGCCTCGGAATGGGGGCGTCAGTATCCAGTTTTAGGATTAAATTTATTAATAATCAGTAGTCTATGTTTTTATATTTTCTGCCGATGTGACCCCGTAGTCAGCTGAATACGGCCGGTTCCTGGTTACTTGGTCCCCACTCTCTTCGCGTCCTGAATTGAAGCGCATCGCATCTTGCAAAGAGCCAAGTGCAAAATGCGCATGGCCGTTGCGGCGGCTTGTGAGCCGCGCCGCTGGCCTGAGTGCAAGGTGCGAGCAGGCAGGGGAGCCCTGTTCGGGCACGAGAAGATAGAAGTGTGTCGCAGTGACGGATGTGGTGAATCGGTGGGTGACTCCCGCTTCCACACAAGCGGGATTATGTGGTCGCCCATCTTGCTTCTTGCAGAGGCAAAGGGTGGCAGGCCCGGTTTCGGGCGGATTTAGCGCAGATGGCAGATTCGGGCAAATTTAGCGCAGATAAGGAAAGCCCCGACGATGCGGGGCTTTGGTTTTTTCTCAGTTTGGTCAAGGCATGAATATAGAGCGCAACAAGGCGCTCGGTTGCCTGCTCTGCCAGGCGCGTTAGTTGCGCTGCTCCAGGTACATGACAGCCGCTTCCACGCGGCTCTGGGCCTCGAGTTTCTTCAGCAGGCTCTTGACGTGAACCTTGACCGTGCCTTCGGAGATATGAAGCACGGAAGCGACCTGTTTGTTGGAGAGGCCCTTTGCAATTTCGCGCAGGATTTGCATTTCGCGACGCGTTAAGCTTTCCAGCTTCTGTTGCAGGTGGTCCAGCTCGTAGATGTTCTCGAGGTAGGGACGCAGCGGCTCGCTCAGGATCTGCTTGCCGGTCATCACGTCTGCCAGCTGGGCCAGCAACATCTCTGGCTCGGTATCTTTCAGCAGGTAACCATCGGCGCCGGCCTTGAGCAGGGCGACCACGTCCTGGCGAGCGTCGGAGACGGTCAGGATCACCACGCGGGAGGTGACTTCCTCGGTGCGCAGCGCCTTGAGGGTATCCAGACCGGAGAGCCCCTTCATGTTGAGATCGAGCAGGATCAGATCCGGTTCGGACTCTTTGGCCATGGCGACGGCATCGGTGCCGTTGGACGCCTCGCCAATCACCTCTATGTTCTCTTCCAGGGCCAGCAGTTGCACAATCCCTTTGCGCATGAGGGGATGGTCATCCACGACCAGAACACTATATTTCATCTCGTCCATCAGGCATCTCTTGTTAGGCTGGTGGGAAAGGTCAGATGTACGCAGGTGCCTCTGGGCGGCTGTTCGCTGATGGTCAGCAGACCATGCAGCTTGCTGGCTCGCTCATTCATGATGCTGAGGCCATAGTGGTTGACCGCCGAGCTTGCGATCCCTATTCCAACACCGTCATCTGAAATCTGAACCTGAATGTTACCATCGGCGAGGGTCTCACAGCTAACATCAATCACTTGCGCGCTGGCATGTTTGATGGCATTGAGCACTGCCTCACGGATCAGCTGCAGAATATGAATGTGCTGACCCGCTTCAAGATCCGTGTCAGCCAGACCGTAATGGAGCCTGATCTCGGCCTGGGTCTGAGGCTTGAGCTGCTCCAGCATCACCTTGATGGCTTCCCCCAGATTGGCATCGCCGATGCTGAGGCGGAAAGTGCCCAGCAGCTCGCGCAGCTGGGTGTAGGCGCTGCTGAGTCCCTCGTCGATCTGCTGCATGGCCGCCTCTGCCTTGGCGGTATCGCCCTTGGCAAAAGAGCGTTTGAGCAGAGTGGACTGGATCTTGAGGTAAGAGAGCGCCTGGGCCAGCGAGTCGTGCAGCTCGCGGGCGATGACGGCTCTCTCTTCCATCAGCAACAGCCGCTGATGTTGCAGCAGGGTCTGATCCTTGTGCAGCACCTGGGCCAGCAGCATGGAGAAGTTTTTCATCAGCCGCTCGTCGATGGGGTGAGTGCTTATCATGTCGAGCCGGCCGTACTCCTGCTCATCCATCTGCAGATGAAAGCTCACCACTGAGTCGAGATCGCCGGGCCAGCCCTTGCGGCCTGTGATGAAGTCCGGCATGGCGTTGTGTTCAAAGCGGGTCAGCCGGATATGGTCTATGTGCTGATGGGCCGCGGCCCGCTCCAGTAGTTTGAGCAGAGTGCGCCGACTCAGCGGCGCCGCATGCAGCTTCTGGGCGGTGGAATAGAGAAAGGAGAGGGTGTCGTTGGCCTGTTGCAGCTTGGCCGTTTTCTCTTCTACTTTGCTCTCCAGCTCCCGATAGAGCTTGCCGAGCTCATCTGCCATGGTGACGAAGGCGGCCGACAATTCTCCCAGTTCATTCTCGCAATGGGGAGGCAGGGTGAGATCGAACTCCTGGCGCTGGATCTGGCGGGCGCAATAGACCAGCTGGTTTAGCGGTGCCACCACCTGCTGACGGGTGAAGCGCACGGTAAACCAGGCGATGGTGATGATGGAGAGCAGGCCCAGCCCCTCCGCCAATGCCAGCATGCGCACCTTGAACTCCACGTGGTACTGCATCTGATTGACGAAATCATCGATGGCCGCGACAAACTGTTCCGCATTGTCGGTGTAGCGTTTGGGGGTGGCGTTCTCGATGTGCTCGCGCATCATCTGCCATTGCAGCAACACCTCGCCATAGGTACGGCGCAGGGAGGCTGGAGTAATCCAACGCTGTGTCTCTTGCAGCTCGCGTGCATGCAGGGTCTGTTCGAACTGATCGAGCCGTCCCAGCACTGGCTGGCCCTGCTCTATTTCATAGGCCATGCGATAGGCCTGCATCCGCAGCGAACCCGACAGGTTGATCGCCTTGGCATCGGGCACCGAGTAAAACAGGGTCACCATGGCCACGACGGCGATCAGGCTCGCCATGAACAGAATGAGTACCATGGAACGCCCGATGGCGCTGCTGACCGAATGTACTTTGAACCATTTTCCCATGCTGGCTGGCGTCCCCGACCTCTGGCAATAACCCCATAAAGTTGCGTGGGAGTGTACTCCAACTTGTGCTAGCATCGAAAAACTAGATGAACTCCGAGCTGTTTTGCCTAAGTCCTTGGGATAGGGGAAAGCCGCCGTCAGCCGATGTTCGAGCTGTAAGGGTCAGGAAAGAAATGCCCTGGCCTCCCGTATTTGGAAAGGTGTTTATGTTGCCACTGCAAGATGGTTTTTCCCGTCGTTTTTACTATTTGCGCCTGTCGGTTACCGACGTGTGCAATTTTCGTTGTACCTACTGTTTGCCCGACGGTTATCGTCCCGAGGGTAGAAAGTCGTTCCTGTCTCTCGATGAGATCCGCCGCATTGTCTCCGGCTTTGCCGCCATGGGCACCCGCAAGGTGCGTCTGACCGGGGGGGAGCCGTCACTGCGTCGTGATTTCACCGCCATCATAGAGACGGTGGCCAATACCCCGGGTATCGAAAAGGTGGCCATGACCACCAATGGCTATCGCTTGAAAGAGCGGGCCCGGGAGTGGTTCGATGCGGGCCTCACCGCCCTCAATGTCAGCGTCGACAGCCTGGATCCCCGCCAGTTTCACCAGATAACCGGTGAAAACAAGCTGGCGGAGGTGATGGATGGTATTGAGGCGGCGCTGGCCGCCGGCTTCAAATCGGTGAAGATCAATGCGGTACTGCTCAAGGGGCTCAATGACCATCAGCTGGATGCATTTCTGGCCTGGATCAGGCACAAGCCCATCGAGCTGCGTTTCATCGAACTGATGCAGACCGGCGAGATGGACACCCTGTTTCGTGACCACCACGCCAGCGGCGAGCTCATCAAGCAGCGGCTGCTGGATGGCGGCTGGGTACAGCAGTTGCGCGGTACTGATGACGGTCCGGCGCAGGTATTCATGCATCCGGCTTCGTTGGGGGGCGTGGGGCTCATCATGCCCTACAGCAAGGATTTCTGCGCCGGTTGCAACCGGTTGAGGGTCTCCTCAGTGGGCAAGCTGCACCTGTGTCTGTTCGGTGATAACGGGGTGGAACTGCGTGACTTGCTGTCAGCCGACAGCCAGCAGGATGCGTTGCAACAGCGCATTCGTCAGGCCCTCATCGGCAAGGCGGCCACCCACAGGTTGCATGAGGGGAATGCCGGTATGACCCCTCATCTGGCTTCCATCGGCGGTTAAGCCGCCAACCCCTCCGCAAAAATAGCCATCGATTAATAAGCAATCCTCAAATGGGGGTATTTTGACCTGCCCCCATTCTTTGTTCCTGCGCCAAGGGTTTGATCCAGCGCAATAATCCCCCCTGTTTATCTCCCTGGTGGTATATCCCTGAACTTGTCAGGGCCGCAATATACACCCACTCTTATAATAGGTATTGAAAATGCCTGTCATGAGACTCGCTTGTGCGCTATATGGCACCAGACGTTACCACCAGGAAGGAGTCGATATGCCGGATAGGGTCAACCTGTCACGTCGTGGTTTGTTTCGGGGACGCCTGACATCGAGCGAGCCTCAGGTGCAGTTGCCCTGGTCCGTCGCCTGGCCCGATTTTGTGGCCGACTGTACCCGTTGTGGTGACTGTCTGACGGCCTGTCCGGAGCAGATCCTCATCAAGGGTGACGGTGGTTTCCCTGCGGTGGACTTCCTGCGTGGTGAGTGCACCTTCTGCGGTGACTGCGTCACAGCTTGCAAGGCGCCGGTATTTCGTTCCGTGACGGAGGCGCCCTGGCAATACATAGCCCATATTGAAGCCAACTGTCTGGCCAGTGCGCAGGTCTTTTGCCAGCGCTGCCAGGACAGCTGCGAAACCCGTGCGATCCGCTTTTCTCCCATGCTGGGCCGCGTGCCGACTCCCAGCATAGATACCGCCTCGTGTACCGGTTGTGGCGCCTGCGTGATGGATTGCCCGGTGGGCAGCATCCGGGTTGGTGTGCCCAGATCCGAGGCTCCAACATGAATCATGTATGTGTGAAGCAGGAGCCACAATGAACCAAGAGTTCCATGTATCGAGCCTGGTGGTGCTGACCCAACCCCCCTTTCGTCACCAGCTCGCGCAGCAGATTACGACCCTTGAAGGGGCCGAGGTCCACGCTGTCAGCGACGAGGGCAAGCTGGTGGTGACGCTGGAAGGTCCCAGCCAGCGTCCCATCATGTCCGCCATTGATGCGATACAGGCAATGCCGGGCGTGCTGTCCGCTGCCTTGATTTACCACCAGTTCGATGATCTCGATGTCGAATGCAAGGAATAGAAACGCCGTGAGGCCGGAGCCGCGAGGTTCACGATGCCCGATAAAAGCAATAAAGCGCCATGAAGCTGAGCCAGCGCGGCTCGTCACAATGGCTGTCATTGATGTGATTACGCAATGCGAGGAGATGTCATGAAGCTGAGTCGACGCGACTTTATGAAGGCCAACGCGGTGGCAGCTGCCGCAGCCGTGGCCGGTGTCAGTGCCCCCACCCTGGCGGCGAACCTGATCACCAGTACCGACAAGACCGCCATCAAGTGGGATAAAGCCCCGTGCCGCTTCTGCGGTACCGGCTGTTCCGTGCTGGTGGGTTCCCAGGATGGGCGTGTCGTGGCGACCCAGGGTGACCCGGATGCGCCGGTCAACCGTGGCCTCAACTGTATCAAGGGCTACTTCCTCTCCAAAATCATGTATGGCGAGGATCGTCTGACCCAGCCCATGCTGCGTATGACCAATGGCAAGTTCGACAAGAATGGTGACTTTGCCCCTGTCAGCTGGGATCAGGCATTCGACATCATGGCCGAGAAGTTCAAGGCGACCCTGAAAGAGAAGGGCCCCACCGCCGTCGGCATGTTCGGCTCCGGTCAGTGGACTGTGTGGGAAGGCTACGCCGCCGCCAAGTTGATGAAGGCGGGTTTTCGTACCAACAACCTGGATCCCAACGCTCGTCACTGCATGGCTTCCGCCGTGGTTGGCTTCATGCGTACCTTCGGCATGGATGAGCCCATGGGTTGCTATGACGACATCGAGCAGGCCGATGCCTTCGTGTTGTGGGGATCCAACATGGCCGAGATGCACCCCATTCTCTGGTCACGGATGTCCGATCGTCGCCTCTCCAACCCGGATGTGCAGGTGCATGTGCTCTCCACCTTCGAGCACCGCAGCTTCGAACTGGCAGACAACGGCATGGTGTTCACGCCCCAGACCGATCTGGCGATCCTCAACTACGTCGCCAACTACATCATCCAGAACGACAAAGTGAACTGGGAGTTTGTCAACAAGCACACCCAGTTCCGCAAGGGGACCACCGACATCGGCTATGGCCTGCGTCCGACGCACCCGACCGAAGCCAGGGCCAAAAATCCCGGCAATGGCGACTCCACGCCGATGAGTTTCGATGACTTCGCCAAGTTCGTGGCGGACTACGACCTGGAGTCTGTCTCCAAGCTCAGTGGCGTGTCGAAAGAGAAGCTGGAAAAACTGGCTCAGCTCTATGCCGACCCGAGCAAGAAGGTGGTCTCCTACTGGACCATGGGCTTCAACCAGCACACCCGTGGTGTCTGGGCCAACAACCTCTGCTACAACATCCACCTGCTGACCGGCAAGATCTCCACTCCGGGCAGTGGTCCCTTCTCCCTGACCGGTCAGCCCTCTGCCTGCGGTACCGCGCGGGAAGTCGGCACCTTTGCCCACCGCCTGCCCGCCGACATGGTCGTGACTGATCCCAAGCACCGCGCCATCGCCGAGAAGATCTGGAAACTGCCGGAAGGCACTATCCCTGAGCAGGTGGGGTATCACGCCGTGCTGCAAAACCGCATGCTCAAAGATGGCAAGCTCAACGCCTACTGGGTGATGTGCAACAACAACATGCAGGCCGGCCCCAACATGAACGAAGAAGCGCTGCCCGGTTATCGCAACCCGGCCAACTTCATCGTGGTGTCCGACCCTTACCCGACCGTCACGGCGCAAGCGGCTGATCTTATTCTGCCCACCGCCATGTGGGTGGAGAAAGAGGGTGCCTACGGCAATGCCGAGCGTCGCACCCAGTTCTGGCACCAGCAGGTCAAGCCGCCGGAAGGAGCCAAGTCCGACTTGTGGCAGCTGATGGAGTTCGCCAAGCGCTTCACGGTGGAAGAGGTGTGGCCGGCCGAGCTTATCGCCAAGATGCCGGAAGTGAAGGGCAAGACGCTATTCGACGTGCTCTACGCCAACGGCCAGGTCGATCAGTTCCCCAAAGAGCAGAGCAAGGGCGAGTTCAATGACGAGTCCGAGTCCTTCGGTTTTTACGTCCAGAAAGGGCTGTTCGAGGAGTACGCCACTTTCGGCCGTGGCCATGGTCACGATCTGGCGCCGTTCGATCAGTACCATGAGGCGCGCGGTCTGCGCTGGCCGGTAGTGGATGGCAAGGAGACGCTGTGGCGCTATCGCGAAGGCTTCGACCCTTACGTGAAGGCGGGCGAGGGGGTGCGTTTCTACGGCAAGCCCGATGGCCGCGCCGTTATCTTCGCACTGCCTTACGAGCCGGCCGCCGAGGCGCCGGACAAAGAGTACGACATGTGGCTCTCCACCGGTCGTGTGCTGGAGCACTGGCACACAGGCACCATGACCCGTCGGGTGCCCGAGCTCTATCGCGCCTTCCCGGATGCGGTGCTCTTCATGCACCCGGAAGATGCCAAGGCCCGTGGCGTACGCCGTGGCGAAGAGGTGATCGTCTCCTCTCGCCGTGGCGAGGTGAAGACAAGGGTCGAGACCCGTGGTCGCAACCGTCCGCCCAAAGGCCTGGTGTTCATGCCCTTCTTTGACGCAAGCCAGCTGGTCAACAAGTTGACCCTGGATGCGACGGATCCGCTCTCCAAAGAGACGGATTACAAGAAGTGCGCCGTCAAGGTCGTCAAGGCGTAAGGCGGGGGAGCGCGAGATGAGTCGTAGTCGCCGCCAGTTTCTGGCCGACATGGCCAAGGGGGCCTGCGGTGTGGGCCTGCTTGGTGTCGGTCTGGGCGGAATGGCGCGTCAGCAGGCAGCGGCGGTGCCCGCCCAGGCACTGCGTCCGCCGGCAGCCCTCGACGAGGCCGAGTTCCTCAGTGCCTGTGTGCGCTGCGGGCTCTGCGTCGACGCCTGTCCCTACGACACCCTCAAGCTTGCCCGGCTGTTTGAACCTGTCACCACGGGCACCCCTTATTTCCAGGCGCGCGCCGTGCCATGCGAGATGTGTGACGACATCCCCTGCGTGGTGGCCTGCCCAAGCGGAGCCCTGGATCAGGGGATGACCGACATCGATCAGGCACGAATGGGGGTGGCTGTGCTCATCGATCATGAGACCTGCCTCAACTATCTGGGTCTGCGCTGCGATGTCTGCTACCGGGTCTGTCCCTTGATTGACAAGGCCATCTCGCTCGAACTGGTGCGCAACCCGCGCACCGGCAAACACGCCATGTTTTTGCCGACGGTGCACAGCGACATCTGCACCGGTTGTGGCAAGTGCGAGCATGCCTGCGTGCTGGAGGAGTCCGCCATCAAGGTGGTGCCGCGCCAGCTCGCCAAAGGGGAGCTTGGCCATCACTACCGGCTCGGCTGGGAAGAGAAGCGCAAAGCGGGCAAGTCACTCATCGGTGAGCGGCTCACACTGCCGACCCGTAAACCGGAGGGGTTATGAGCCGTTATCCGGGAGCAGAGGCCAGGGTGCGACTGGGCTGGTGGCGAGCACACCGCTTCTTGCTGCTGCGTCGTCTGACCCAGTTCAGCGTGCTGGGGTTGTTTCTGCTGGGGCCGCTGGCGGGTGTCTGGATCCTCAAGGGCAACCTCTCCAGTTCGCTGTTGCTGGAAACGGTGCCGCTGAGCGATCCCTTGACCCTGCTGCAGTCGGTGGCGGCGGGTCATTGGCCCATCACCACCCTCTGGATCGGGGCTGTCATTGTGCTCTTGGGGTACTGGCTGGTCGGGGGGCGGGTGTTCTGCTCCTGGGTCTGTCCGGTCAACCTCGTCACGGATGCCGCCGCCTGGGCCAGGGCCAGACTTGGCCTCAAGGGCAATGGCCAGTTCAGTCGCAATACGCGCTACTGGTTGCTGGCCATGGTGCTGGTGGCCCCGGCCATTGCGGGCGTGCTGGTGTGGGAGCTGGTCAATCCGGTGTCCCTGGCCATGCGCGGTCTGCTGTTTGGAATGGGGGCTGGCTGGGCACTGTTGGCGATGATCTTCCTGTTCGACTTGTTCGTGGTGGAGCGGGGCTGGTGTGGTCATCTCTGTCCTGTGGGGGCCTTCTATGCCCTGGTCAACCGGGTCGGGTTTATCAAAATTTCTGCCAAGGGACGCGAGCGGTGCAGCAACTGCATGGATTGTTATGCGGTCTGCCCGGAGCGCCCCATTCTGCGCGGCCCCGTTCACGGTGCCAAGCGTGGTCACGGGCCCCTGATTGCGGCTCAAGAGTGTACCAACTGCGGCCGTTGCATTGATGTCTGCGCGGAGCAAGTTTTTGAAATCACTGTAGGTTTTGCCGTCAAGGCAGAGAAAATGTCGGAGAACACATAATGAAAAAGCTGATTGGAGCAATGCTGGCCTGCCTGATGGCGGGTTCCTTGATGGCCGCCATCCCCGAGATCACCAATAGCACAGGGGGGATCAAATCCGAGCGGGGGAGCACGGATCTCACCACGGAGGCTGAAGCCGCCCCTTTGAAGAACTTTCGCAAGGACGGGGATCTCTACGATCGCCAGTACATGCATCAGCCGCCGCTGATCCCCCACGATGTTCGCAACTATGAAGTGGACACCAAGGTCAACAAGTGTCTGGCCTGTCACAGCTTCAAGAATGCCAGCAAGATGAAGGCCCCCAAGATCAGTCCCACTCACTTTGAGACCCGTGACGGCATGACCCTGGGTGAAGTGTCACCGCGTCGCTACTTCTGCCTGCAGTGCCACGTACCGCAAGCGGATGCCAAGCCGCTGGTGGAAAATACCTTTAAACCGGTTGAAGCACTGAACTGAGGAGTTCGCAGATGACATTATTCGGCGTTGTTCAGCGAGTCTGGAACACCTTTAACACTCCAGTGAACGAAGCACTGAACTGAGGAACCCATAGATGAAATTACCCGGCTTTATCCAGCGTCTGTGGACCACGTTCAAGTCACCGTCAAAGGCGGCACTCTGGGTGCTGCTGCTGATGGGCTTTTTCGGTGGCGTCATCTTCTGGGGTGGCTTCAACACCGCCATGGAAGCTTCCAATACCGAGAAGTTCTGTGTCGGTTGCCACGAGATGAAAGACAACGTGTTCGTGGAGTACCGCGACACCATTCACTATGCCAACCGTTCCGGTGTGCGGGCCAGTTGCCCGGATTGCCACGTGCCTCACGAGTGGACCTACAAGATCATTCGCAAGGTACAGGCCTCGAAAGAGCTGTGGGGCATGTTGACTGGCAAGGTGGATACCCGCGAGAAGTTCGAGTCGCACCGGCGCGAAATGGCCGAGCGGGAGTGGCAACGCATGAAGGATACAGACTCGAGGGAGTGCCGCAATTGCCATAACTTCGAGTACATGGACTTCTCTTTGCAAGGCAAGCGGGGTGCCCAGATGCATTCCACCAGTCTGGCCAGTGGCGAGAACACCTGCATCGACTGTCACAAGGGCATAGCTCACCAATTGCCTGACATGACGGGGGTAAAGGGCTTTTAAGCCATCTTGAACAGACCGGGGTTGGCCGGTCTGTTCATATTCCCGCCAGCCAGCTTGAAACGGTATTTGTGCCTCCTTTAAATCCCCCCTCTTGCGCGAGTTTTGGTAGAATCGGGCCGCCGTGAGTCGCAGGGAGTGAGCCGGTGGTCAAGGTTGTGCCCGAGCAGGCACTGGCCATCCCGAGAGCAGGTACCGCAAGCCGGGATCCTGACCACTCTCTTCTTCTCTTTTCTCACGGTCTTTTGCTATCAGGAGCTGCCCATGGGACAGAAAAACAGCGCATTCATTCCTCTCAAGATCGCCGTGTTGACGGTCTCCGACAGTCGTACCAGTGCCAATGACAGTTCGGGCGATTATCTGGTGTCTGCCGTGACAGAAGCAGGTCACCAGCTGGCCGATCGTGCCCTGCTCGCCGACAACCTTTATCAGGTTCGTTCCCGGGTCAGCCAGTGGATTGCCGATGAAACCATACAGGTGGTGCTGATCAATGGCGGCACGGGTTTTACCGATCAGAACTGGGTGCCGGAGGCGGTCGGCGTACTGTTCGATCGCACCGTCAAGGGCTTTGGCGAGTTGTTCCGCCAGCTCTCGTTTGCCGAAATCGAAGGGTCGGCCATGCAGAGCCGTGCCCTGGCCGGGCTCGCCAACCGTACTCTGGTCTGCTGCCTGCCCGGTTCTCCCGGTGCTTGCCAGCTCGGCTGGGAGCAGCTTATCCGGGATCAGCTCGATGCCCGTACCCAGCCCTGCAACTTCGTGGCCCATCTCTGAGTCGCGAGTCATTGATCCCAACACTATGTCAGCCTTAAAGGGGAGCGTGATGAACCTGACCCATCTCAACCAAAGCGGCGAAGCCCACATGGTGGACGTGACCGACAAGCAGGTCACCGAGCGTGAGGCCCGCGCCGAGGCCTTCGTCGCCATGGCATCTGACACCCTGGCCCTGATCCTGAGCGGTCAGCACCACAAGGGTGACGTGTTCGCTACCGCCCGCATCGCCGGCATCATGGCGGCCAAGAAGACCTCGGATCTTATCCCGCTCTGCCATCCGCTGGCATTGACCAGGGTCGAGGTGGAGATAGTGCCGTTACCCGAGCAAAACAGGGTTCATATCCGCACCCTCTGCAAACTCTCCGGCAAGACAGGGGTGGAGATGGAGGCACTGACGGCCGCATCGGTTGCAGCGCTGACCATCTATGACATGTGCAAGGCGGTGCAAAAGGACATGGTGATCGAACAGGTTCGACTGGTGGAGAAAAAGGGCGGCAAGTCCGGTCACTTTCAGTTGGGATCGAATGCAGGAGATAACGCATGATCAAGGTACTGTTTTTTGCGCAAGTAAGAGAGCTGGTGGCCTGTGACGAGCTGAGCCTGCCGTGCGATTACGCCACCGCCGAAGCTCTGCGTGCAGAGCTCTGTGAGCGCGGTGACAAGTGGGCACTGGCGCTGGAGGCTGGCAAATTGCTGGTCGCGGTCAACCAGACCCTGGTGCCCCTCGATACGCCCATCAATGACGGCGATGAAGTGGCCTTCTTCCCCCCTGTGACCGGAGGTTAAGGATGCGCGAGATAATGACCGTGGATCGCACCACTGAGCTGTGCGGTGGCGACGAAGTGGCCTTCTTCCCTCTCCTTCCAGTAACGACCGGAGGTTAAGGATGCGCGAGATAATGACCGTGGATCGCACCACTGAGCTGTGCGGTGGCGACGAAGTGGCTTTCTTCCCTCTCCTTCCAGTAACGACCGGAGGCTGAGCCATGTCTCAAGCAACCACGACACCCATAGATCGCATTCTGGTCCAGCGGGAGGACTTCTCGCTGGCAGACGAATATGCCCGCCTCGCCACCCGCGCCGACAGTGGCGCCATCGTCACCTTCGTTGGCAAGGTGCGCGACTTCAATCAGGGGGAGGAGGTGAAGGGGCTGGCCCTCGAGCACTACCCAGGCATGACAGAGAAGGCGTTGGCCGATATCGTGCATGAGGCCCGCGAGCGCTGGCCGTTGCAGGAGTGCACCCTGATCCACCGCATCGGCGAGCTGTGGCTTGGCGATCAGATAGTGCTGGTGGCGGTGAGCAGCGCCCACCGTGATGCCGCCTTTGATGCCTGTCACTTCATCATGGATTTCTTGAAAACCCGGGCGCCGTTCTGGAAAAAAGAGCTGACCGCCGAGGGGGGGCAACGCTGGGTCGAGGCCAAGGATAGCGACAACGCCGCCGCTGCCCGCTGGCAAGCCTGACCTGTTCATCACGAGGGGCGAAGGTTCAACGGGAACCACGGCCCCGCTTAGGGGCGCGGATGTTCGGGCCTCATCAGGAGAAAGGGAATGAAACCGCTGTTATCTGTTGTCATCGCAGGGGTCTGCGCCGCCACCTTGCATATCGGTGCCGTGCAGGCCGATGAAGTGAAGGTGGCCGTGGCTGCCAACTTCAAGGGCACCATGGAGCGCATCGGCAAGGCGTTCACTGCCAAGACCGGCCATACCCTGGCCATCTCGTCTGCCGCCACCGGAGTGCTCTACACCCAGATCAGTCACGGCGCGCCGTTCGATCTCTTCCTCTCCGCCGATGTGGCGACTCCCGAGAAGCTGGAAAAAGAGGGCAAGGGGAGCGATCGCTTCACCTACGCCATCGGCCAGCTGGGACTGTGGCAGAAGGGGGGGCCTGCTCCTGACGAGGCGACCCTGCGCAGCTGGAAGGGCAACCTTGCCATCGCCAATGCCCGCACCGCACCCTATGGTGCCGCCGCCATGGCGACCCTCACCCATCTCAAGATCGATCCCAAGCAGTACCGGCTGCTGACCGGTGCCAACATCGGCCAGACCTGGCAATTTGTCGATACCGGCAATGCCGAGCTGGGCTTCGTCGCCTGGGCCAATCTGGTGGAAGCGGGCAAGACCGGCGAAGCCTGGGCGGTGCCAGCGAGCTTCTACCCCCCCATCGAGCAACAGGGGCTGGTATTGAAGAAAGGGGCCGCGGTGGAGGCGCTGGTCGCCTGGCTCAAGGGGCCGGGCCAGGCGCAGATCAAGGCCGCGGGCTATGCCCTGCCCCGATAAGGGCATGGGGCTGACGCGATACCCTGAGTGGTCGGCCTTCGGGTCGGCCACTCTTTGCAATGAGGATAGGCACCATGCCGTTGGCTGCATTCAACCGGGAGCCGGACGATGAGTAGAGATCTGTTGGCGATGGCTTGCCTGACTCAGGATCAGGTCTTCTGGGAGTGCGGCTCGTTTGCCGTGTCTGGTGCTGAACCTGGCGTTGAGGGTGAGTCCGATGAGTGAAGGGGATCTGCTGGCGGTCTGGCTCACCCTCAAGCTGGCAGCCTGTACCACCGGCATATTATTGCTGCTGTCGCCGCCGCTGGCCTGGTGGTTGTCCCGCAGCCAGCACAGATTGCGGCCTCTGGTGGAGGCGTTGGTGGCCTTGCCGCTGGTATTGCCCCCCACTGTACTGGGTTTTTATCTGCTGCTCGCCTTCTCCCCCGAATATGGCTTTGGTGCCTGGTGGCGCGACACCTTCGGCGCTCCGCTCGCCTTCAGTTTTCTCGGCCTGCTGCTTGCCTCCATCCTCTATTCGCTACCGTTCGTGGTGCAGCCGCTCACCTCCGCTTTCGTCAACATGGGCAACAAAGAGCTGGAAGCCGCCGCCACCCTGGGGCTGGGGCCGGTCGAGCGCTTCTTCCACATTATTTTGCCGATGACCCTGCCCAGCTTCGTGATGGCGGCGGCCCTCGGCTTTGCCCACACCCTGGGGGAGTTTGGTGTGGTGCTGATGATTGGCGGCAATATCCCTGGAGAGACGCAAGTGCTTTCGATTGCCCTGTTTGATCATGTGGAGGCGATGGATTACCGACACGCCCATTATCTGGCGGGCGGCCTGATGGGCTTCTCGCTGGTGATGCTGGTGCTGGTCTATGGCGTATTGCAGCGCCGGCAGCGGAGATTGTTCGGATGAGCCAGCCAGCTACTATTCCGCAAGACAATGCCCCGTGCCGCCATCCCCTGAACCTCCATGCCCGGCGCGAGTTTGGCCCCTTTACCCTCGATTGCGAACTGGCGCTTGAGCTGGGGGGGATTCTCGGTCTGTTTGGCCCTTCCGGCTGCGGCAAGAGCACACTGCTGCGCATCATGGCTGGGCTCGATCGTCAAAGCAGGGATCGCTTGTGGTGGGGCGATCGGGAGTGCGCTGAACTGCTGCCCGAAGCACGCCGTATCGGACTGGTGTTTCAGGATTCGCGCCTCTTCCCCCATCTGACGGTGCTCGGCAATCTGCATCTGGCGGCCCGCAAGGGGCGAGGGCGCTGGCAGCCCGAGTCGCTGGCGGCGCGACTCGGCTTTGCCGATCTGCTGGCGCAGCCGGCCCATGGTCTCTCCGGCGGCCAGCGTCAGCGGGTGGCGCTGGGGCGGGCGCTGCTGGCTGAGCCCGATCTGCTGCTGCTCGATGAGCCCTTCTCGGCGCTGGACAGCCGCAGCCGCATCCATCAGGCCCACGTGCTCAAGGGGTTGCAGCGCGAAAGCGGCATCCCCATGATCTTCGTCAGCCACGCCATGGAGGAGGTGAGCCTGCTCTGCGATCAGCTGGTGCTGCTGGAAGGTGGCAGGGTGGAAGCGCAAGGCAGGCCGAGCGAGATCTTTGCCCGCACGGATCTGTCGCTCGCCAGTCGCGATGATGCCGGTGTGATGCTGGATGCCACCCTGGCCCACTACGATGACGACGAGCAGATGGCGACCCTGCAGCTCGGCGAGCAGACATTGCGGGTCACCATGAACCGGATGCCGGACGAGAGTGGCCCCTTGCAGATCAAGGTGGCGGGGCGGGATGTGGTGATCGCCACGGCGCCTATCGAGCACTCCAGTCTCTCCAACTGTCTCACCACCCGTTTGATGGCGGTGCGCGAGGTGCGCCCCGGCCAGACCCTGTTGCAGTTGGCGCTGGGTGAGCAGATACTGCTGGCCCGGATCACCAGTCGCTCCGCCACCCGTCTGGCGCTGGCGCCGGAGCAGCAGATATACGCCTATATCAAAGCGGTCAGTCTGGTCAGTGAAGGTTGAATGGGTGGTGATCTGATACATTGTGGGGCGGCATACCTCGGTTAGCGCAGAGGATATGCCCGCAAGCTGGCTGGTGACTATCGGGATAAACAAGGCATGGTTCAGGCGATGAGTCGAGAGGCGATGAACTGATGCGTCGCAATCAGGTAATGAAATCCAACGGTCTTGCCCTGCGCAGTGCGGGGGAGGGCCCCTTGCTGTTGCTGTTGCACGGGCTTGGCTCTTCCAGCCTCGACTGGCAGGCGCAGATAGAGCGTTTTTCCGAACACTACCGGGTGGTGGCGCTGGACTTGCGCGGCCACGGCCAGAGCATGCAGGAGGGGCCGTTCGACGTGGCGACTCTGGCGGCCGACGTGGTGAACTGGCTTGATGAACAGCCTGAGCCCGCCTGGGTGGTGGGATTGTCGCTGGGGGCCATGGTGGCGCTGGAGCTGGCCTTGCAACTGCCGCACAAGGTGCGAGGGCTGGTGCTGGTCAACGGCTTTAGCGAGTTTTTGCTGGAGACCCCCAAGGAGCAGGAGCGTTACGCCCAGCGCCTCAAGTGGCTGCGCTGGTTTGGCATGCGCCCCCTCGCCTGGTGGCTGGGTCGCGAGCTCTTCCCGGGGCCCGATCTCGCCCAGGTGCGCCACACCTTTCGGCTGCGCTTCGTGCGCAGCAACAAAAAGAAGACCTATCGGGCGCTGCTCGATGCGCTGCCCGGCTGGTCGGTACGCGCACGGCTTGGCAGCATCTGGCAGCCGGTGGCCATCATCTCCACCAGTCACGACTACCTGCCGCTTGCCAAACGGGTGGAGCAGTTCGCCGCCCTGCCCAACGCCAGTATTCATACCCCCAATGGCCACCATGCCTGGCCGGCAGAAGATCCCTCAGGGTTCAATCACCTGCTGCAGCGGATCCTCTCGACCCATTGAACAGATCCTGCCAGACAGCAAAAAGCCGAACCTGCAGGTTCGGCTTTTTTGTGGGTATCAACCGGGTTCAAGGGTGAGAGCAGACCGGGCAGTCGGGGCGTTTTGGCAGCTTCATCTCGCGGAAGGTGCCAGTGAGACCGTCGATCATCAGGAGGCGGCCGCTGTAACTGCGGCCCATCCCCGCCAGCAGCTTGATGGCCTCCAGCGCTTGCAGGCTGCCGACCAGTCCGACCACGGGGGCGAGCACCCCCGCTTCGACGCAGGTCAGCGCTTGCTCGCCAAACAGGGCGCTGAGGCAGGCGTAACAGGGTTCACTCTCCTGCCAGGTAAAGCTGCACAACTGCCCTTCGAGCCGGATGGCGGCACCACTGACCAACGGTACCCCGTGTTTGCGCGCGTATTGGTTGAGCAGATTGCGGATGGCCAGGTTGTCGGTGCAATCCAATACCAGCTGGTGCCGGGGCAACAGAGCATCGAGCAGTGCCTCGTCGGCAACCGCGGCGTGAGTCTCCACTTTGAGCCAGGGAGTGAGGGCGCGCAGCGCCTCTGCCGCTGACGCCACCTTGAGCTGGCCAATGCGCGCATCCGTGTGCAGTACCTGCCGTTGCAGGTTGGAGAGTTCCACCTTGTCAAAATCCACCAGGGTGAGCTGGCCGACCCCGGCCACCGCCAGATACTGGCTGGCGGCGCAGCCCAGGCCCCCTGCGCCAATGACCAGCACGCGGGCCTGTTTGAGCGCCTCCTGCCCCTCGAAGTCGAAGGATTTGAGCACTATCTGGCGGTTGTAGCGCAAGAGTTCTGCGTCAGAGAGAATGTCGCTCACAACAGCAAGCTCCCGAAC
Organism: Aeromonas sp. 2HA2; assembly: GCF_029237345.1. NCBI lineage: Bacteria > Pseudomonadati > Pseudomonadota > Gammaproteobacteria > Aeromonadales > Aeromonadaceae > Aeromonas > Aeromonas sp. 2HA2. The sequence continues at coordinate 61,801 of NZ_JAACGB010000005.1, forward strand.
GGCTCGACGGTGACGGTTTCCCCTGCCGCCACCTTGCCCCGCTCACGCTCCAGCACTATGTAGCAGTTGGCGTGGGACAATGAACTGAACACGGCAGAATCCTGGGAGCCTGTGCTGCGCACTTCCAGGCCGTCTGGCCCCTGGCTCAGAATGCCGCGCTGAAAATCGAGCCGACCCGGCGCTTTTTTCAGAGTCTCGCCGGCGACGGCCAGCAGTTGCAGCGGACGCTCGAATTGCTGGCCGGCCAGCTTGGCCAGAGCCGGTTGCACCAGCTGATCGAAGGTAACCATGGCAGAGACAGGATTGCCCGGCAGGCCAAAGAACCAGGCGCGGGGCAGGCGGCCGAAGGCGAATGGTTTGCCCGGCTTGATGGCCAGTTTCCAGAAGCCGATCTCGCCGAGCTCCTCCAGCAACTGCTTGGTGAAGTCTGCTTCACCGACCGACACGCCACCCGTGGTAATGAGGGCATCGGCCTCGCTGTCGGCCCGCAGGAAGGCGGCGCGGAGGGCGGCAGGGTCGTCCGGTATGATGCCAAGGTCGAGGCACTCACAGCCAAGGCGCGCCAGCATGGCCTTGACCCCGTAGCGGTTGGAGTCATAGATGTCGCCGTGGGCGAGCGGGGTACCGACCGGCTTGAGCTCGTCCCCCGTGCTGAAGATGGCGACTTTTAGCGGGCGGCGCACCGGCACGGTGGCGATGCCCAAGGAGGCCAGCAGTGGCAGCTCTCGCGGGGTGAGGCGGCAACCCGCACTCAGTACGCTGGCTCCCTCGTGAATGTCTTCCCCGCGGCGGCGGATATTCTGGCCCAGGGTGGGCGGCACCAGAAAGGTGACCTGGTTGCCGTCGGCCTGCGTTTCTTCCTGCATCACCACAGCGTCTGTGCCCATGGGTATCGGAGCACCGGTCATGATCCGCACGCAGTGACCGGCGGGCCACTCCCCCTGATAGGGCTGACCGGCAAACGCCTTGCCTGCCATGGTGAGCGGAGCGCCGCCAGCCAGATCCGCCAGCCGCACTGCGTAACCGTCCATGGCCGCGTTGTCGAAGGGAGGCACTGACAGAGGGGAGGCGATATCGCCAGCGATCACGCGGCCAAGGGCGTGGGGCAGGGGCACTTGCTCTGTGTCGCAGCAGCAGGCGAGTTGGTCCAGCATCCCTTGCAGGGCATCGCTCAGGGGGAGTAGTCCGCTGGTATCAAATCCCATCGTCATTACCTCTTTGGTGTGGTTGAGGGCAGATTATCCCAAAAATCAGTGTGGATGGGCAGGCTTATCAAGGGCTGGCATCAGGTTGCCTGACACAGGGTGGTGGTGGAATGGCGGCGGAATAGAGGTCGTTTGTCGCAATCCTCCCCGTATGGGGTGGGTCATCAAGGGGTAAAACCCGACGGATTGGCATAAAGTCAGGGGACGGACTTGAGTTAGCTTGAATTATGGCAATAATCGCCGTTTACTATTGCGCCACAACAAAGTGCCGCCACAGACAAGGTGGCCATTACAGTCCCTGAGCGTGGGAGAGGAACAAGATGACGAGCTTAAGCCAGGAAGCCCTGTTGGTCAGGGCAGCCCTCGAGGCCGAGGGCCTCGAGACACCTCTGGTGGCCAATGCGTTGAATGGTCAGCAGAAGAAGGAGAAGATCGAAGGCCACATGCGCGCCATCATGGAGACGCTGGGGCTGGATCTGACCGATGACAGTCTGGCGGAGACGCCGCACCGCATCGCCAAGATGTACGTGAACGAGATCTTCTCCGGTCTCGATTACACCACCTTCCCCAAGGTGACTGTGATCGAGAACAAGATGAAGGTGGACGAGATGATCATGGTGCGGGATATCAGCCTCACCAGCACCTGCGAACACCACTTCGTCACTATCGACGGGCTGGCCCATGTGGCCTATATCCCCCGTGGCAAGGTGATCGGGCTGTCGAAGATCAACCGCATAGTGCAGTTCTTCGCCCGCCGTCCCCAGGTGCAGGAGCGCCTCACCCAGCAGATCCTGCTGGCGTTGCAGACCCTGCTTGGCACCAAGGATGTGGCCATCAGCATCAAGGCGACCCACTTCTGCGTGAAGGCACGGGGCGTGATGGATTCCACCTCCTACACCACCACCACCTCCCTCGGTGGTGTGTTCAAGACCCAACCCGATACCCGCGCCGAGTTTCTGGGCGGTTTGAAGGGCTGATCTGTCAGGAGGCATGGCGCCATGGTGGCATGCCTCCTTTCTCCCTCTTCAGCTCATGGGGCCCGTCGGCCATCTCTCCTGTTTCAGCCACAAATTTCCTTAAGGGATTGACCGGTGCGGTCGATATACCTCGGTATGGTTCACTTTGGCTCTCTTTTGGGCTCATGCTGAGCCACAAGGGGCGGGCATCCGTGGTTATGTTGGCCGCCGCCATGCCTCCCAGCAGGCCTGAGCGGGCTTGTCAGGCAGGCACCCCGCACCCTTGAAAGGTTCTCGCCTCGCTCATGTAAGGATACATATTCATCAGGGCTGGATGAGCCGCCATGGATGGCAGTCACAGGTCCGTGCCGACAGGCGCGGATCAAACGGGCGCTATCTGTTCACTCATATCCAGGACATGCCATGACTACCAGTACCATGACCATAGGCAAGAAGCTCACCGCCGGCTTTGCCGTGCTCGGCCTGATGGTGGCCTTTATCGGCGGCTTCTCGCTGCTCGAGTTCAGCAACATGAACCGTGCCGCCATCGGTTTCACCGACAGCATTTTGCCCGCCGTCAACCGCACCAGCGCCATCGGCGAGAGCATCAGCGAGCTGCGCCGCTATGAGCTGGGATTCTTCCTGGTGGCTTCGGATCCGCAGAAAAAAGCGGAGTATCGCAGCGAAACCAGCCGCAGGTTTGAACAGGTCGCCCAGCAACTGGTCGAGCATGACGCCACCATCTGGGCGGAAGATGTGGAAGAGCGCCGCACTTTCGATACCGTCAAGGCTGACTGGGCCCGCTACGCGGCGCTGCACCAGAGGGTGAAGCAGTTGCAGGATAGCGATCAGCTGGCCTCTGCCCAGCAGGTCTTCATGAGCGAGGGGATCCCGCTCTACCTCAACCTGACCAAGTCGGTCAGTGACCTCATTCGCATCAACCATGGCTATGCCAAGGCGTCGCGCAAGGTGGTGGTGGCCGCTTATGACTCCGCCAAGTTGAGCGTCACAGTGTCGCTGCTGGTCGGTCTGGTGCTGGTGGTCGGCCTCTCGATGGTGCTGACCCGTCAGATCCGGGACCCGCTCATCATGCTGGCCCGTCAGGCTCAGCGCATTGCCAACGGCGATCTGGGCAAGGGAGAGTTGCAGGAGTGGATCCAGGACAACCGCTTCAACCGCGACGAGCTGGGTCAACTGGGCTCGGCCCTCAACCGGATGCAAAACGCACTGGCCAATCTGGTGAGCGAAATCGCCGGCTCAGTGAGCCAGCTCAGCAGTGCTGTGGAGGAAGTGAGTGCCATCTCCGAGCAGTCCGCTACCGGCATGGCTCGCCAGCAGAGCGAGGTTTCCCAGGTGGCTACCGCCATGAACGAGATGCAGTCCACCGTCAACGAAGTGGCCCGCAATACCACGGATGCCATGAGTGCGGCCAAGGATGCTTCCCATACCTCGGCCCAGGGCAACCAGGTGGTGCGCAGCGCCATCAGCAGCATCGAGGATGTGTCGGTCAAGATTGAACAGGCGGGCGCCGTGGTGCAGCAGCTGGAGACCGACAGCGCCAACATAAGCATGGTGCTGGACGTTATTCGCGACATCGCCGGTCAGACCAACCTGCTGGCGCTCAACGCCGCCATCGAGGCCGCTCGCGCCGGTGAGCAGGGACGCGGTTTTGCGGTGGTGGCGGACGAAGTGCGCTCCCTGGCGCAGCGTACCCAGGACTCCACTGCCGAGATCAGCAAGATGATAGAGCTGCTGCAGAGCCGCGCCGCCGAGGCGGGCAGCGCCATGCAGCTGAGCCGTCAGCAGATGCAGGCGAGCGTCGGGTTGGCGCGGGATGCGGGCAGCAGCATAGATACCATCAATGGGGCCGTCACCCAGATCACCGACATGAACACCCTGATCGCCACCGCCACCGAGGAGCAGAATGCGGTGACCGAGGAGCTCAACCGCAGCATAGTCAACATCCACAATGCTGCCGACGAGAACGCCCAGGGGGCGCAGCAGACTGCCCGGGCCTGTGTCGAACTGAGCAAGCTGGCCACCTCGCTGCATCATATGACCCAGCGCTTCACCCTCTAGGGGCAAACTCGTCACTTAACGGGTGACCGCTGTTATAAAACAAGGCCCCGCCAAATTGGCGGGGCCTTGTTGTTTCTGGCGATCTTGAGCATGGAGAACGTCAGCTCAGTCCGACTATCTCGCCGTCATCATCAATGTCGATATGGCGATAGGCCGGCAGGCTGCCGAGCCCCGGCATTGTCATGATGGGGCCCGCCAGCGCATAGACGAAGCCAGCACCGGCGCACAGCTTCACCTCGTCGATGGGCACCTCGAAATCGGTCGGCACTCCCTTCCTGGCGGGATCGTGGCTGATGGAGAGCGGCGTCTTGGCCACGCAGATGGGCAGGTGATCCCAGCCTGCGGCCGAGAGCGCGGCCAGCTGTCGGTGCGCCTTGTCAGAGAGGATGACACCACGGCCGCCATAGCCGCACTCCACCAGGGTGGCGAGCTTGGCACACAAGCTCATCTCATCGGGATAGAGCAGCTGGATCTGGCTTGGCATCTCGCAGGCGGCGACCACTGCCCTGGCCAGTTCACTGGCGCCCGCACCGCCCTCTACAAAGGCGGTAGATATGGCTGCACCACAGGCACCGGCTTGGCGCGCCTCGCGCATCAGCAGATCCAGCTCGGCCTTGCTGTCGGTGGGGAAGCGATTGACTGCTACCACAACGGGCAGTCCATAACGGCGGGCGTTGTGGATGTGCCAGGCGAGGTTGGCACACCCCTTTTCAAGGGTGGGCAAGTCTTCCCCCAGGAGGCTCGCAGGCAGCGGCTGGCCCGGGCGGATGTCGAGCAGGCCGCTGTTGGCCTTGAGGCCGCGCACCGTTGCCACCAGTACCACGCAGGCCGGCGTGATGCCGGACTGGCGGCTCTTGATGTTGAAGAACTTCTCCAGCCCCATGTCGGAGCCAAAGCCGGCCTCTGTCACTACATAGTCGGTCAGTTGCAGCGCCATGCGGTCGGCAATCACAGAAGAGTTGCCGTGGGCTATGTTGGCAAAGGGGCCGGAGTGCACCAGCACAGGGGTCTGCTCCGTGGTCTGCATCAGGGTCGGTTGCAGCGCCTCTTTGAGCAGCACCGTCATGGCGCCGGCGACTTCCAGTTGCTCGGCCGTGATGGGGTTGCCATGGCTGTCGAGGGCCAGCTGGATGCGGCCGATGCGCTCGCGCAAGTCTTTCAGATCGCTTGCCAGCGCCAGAATGGCCATCAGCTCGGAAGCCGCCGTGATGACGAAGCGATCCTGGCGTTCAACGCCATCGGCGGCGCACCCCTGCCCAATCGTGAGGTGGCGCAGGGCGCGGTCATTCATGTCGAGGGTGCGCGGCCAGAGGATGTTGGCCGGATCGATATCGAGCCTTGCCAGCCCCGTCCTGGCGGTGAACTGACTACCGAGTTTGGTCTCATGGAACAGGCGGGCATCCAGTGCGGCGGCAGCCAGGTTGTGGGCGGCGGTGAGGGCGTGGAAGTCACCGGTCAGGTGCAGGTTCATCTCCTCCATCGGCACCACCTGGGCATGGCCGCCACCGGCAGCGCCGCCCTTGACCCCGAATACGGGACCTAGGCTCGGCTGGCGTATGGTGGCGATGCTGGGCTGGCCAATATGGTTGAGCCCCATGGAGAGACCTAGGGTGGTGACCGTCTTGCCCTCGCCAAGGGGCGTCGGCGTGATGGCGCTCACCAGCACCAGCTTGCCCGCTTTTTTGCCGGGCTTGCTGGCGGCTTGCTTGAGCAGTTCGAGACTGAGCTTGCCCTTGTAGTGGCCGTGAGGGCTGAGCAGATGGGCCGGGATACCCAGGCGCGAAGCCAGGGCCTGGATGGAGAGACAGGGGGACTGGCGGGAGATCTCGATATCGCTTAGCATCAGCACCTCGTTGGCATGTCAGGTCAAATATGCGGCGCAGTCTAGTGGAATCAACAGGGTTATCCAATGAGTAATAACATTTTGTCCGGCAGTCGTGAGCTGCATCTAACACCCATACTGCTGGATCTCAATGCGCTCTACCATCCGCCCAAGCGGCCACTCACCGCCCTTGGCGTGATCAGCGCCTTCATGCCGCTGTTTGGCTATGGCTGGCAGGCGATGACCCAGGATCCCGAGACCCACTTTCGCCATGAGATTGGCAAGCGCATCAATAAGCACAAGACGGATGAGGCCAACCTCGTGCTCATACTCCAATTGGCGGCCATGCTTGACTGTTATTGCCTGCATATCACGCTGCCCTATACCCTCGGCGAGGAGCAGCTCGCCACCTTGCAGCGCCGTCTGCCGCGCTGGCAAATAGCGCAGACCGATCAACTGCTGGTGGCCGAGCTGCCGCTGCCCGCTGCACCTGCATCCCCACAGTCCGACACCTCTGCATCATAAATTCCGGCACTGGCTCACGCTTTGCGATCCCAGTAGTGAGGCGCCAGGTAGCGCTCCTGCACGAACTCGATAAAGCAGCGCACCTTGCCGGAGACGAATCGGCGATGAGGGTAGAGGGCATAGAGCCCCACCTGCCCCTTCTCCCACTCCGGCAGCAGTGATACCAGCTCCCCAGAGCGCAGCGCATCCCCGACGATGAAGGTGGGCTGCAAGATAATGCCCTGATGATCGCAGGCGGCCCGGGTCAGGGCCACGCCATTGTTGGCCCGAAGTGGTCCCTGCGGGCGCACGCTCAGCTGTTCTCCTCCCTGCTTGAACACCCAGTCAGGCTGGGTCAGGGTATAGATGAGGCAGTCGTGCTGCTTGAGATCCTCGGGGCTGTTCGGGGTGCCCCTGCGGGCCAGATAGGTAGGGCTGGCACACACCTCCAGTTTCATCATGGCCAGCGGCTTGGCGACCAGAGAGGAATCCGGCAGGTTGCCGATGCGCAGCGCCAGATCGAATCCCTCTTCCACCAGGGCCACCCGCCGGTCGCTGTACTCTATTTCCAGTTTCAGATCCGGGAAGCGTTCACGAAACAGCGGCAGGGCAGGGGAGAGATGCAGGTAGCCAAAGTCCATCGGCACGGACAGCTTGAGGGTGCCCTGGGGCTGCTGGTTGTTGCGGGTGAGCTGGCTGTGGGTCTCTTCCAGCTCTGCCAGCAGGGCCTGGGAGCGCTGGTAGTAGAACTGTCCCGCCTCAGTGGGGTTGACCTGACGGGTGGTGCGCGACAGCAAGCGGGTGGAGAGGGACTCCTCCAGTTGCTGCATCAGCTTGGAGGTCATGGCGACCGAGATGCCGAGCTGGTTGGCGGCCTTGGTAAAACTCTGACATTCCACCACCTTGATGAAGGTGCGCATGGCGGCTATCTGGTCCATCTTTCACTCTCAGTTGATAATTATTTTAATAAATCGCTGATTATCTATTCCGATATGGAGGTTAGCATCTTGGTTGTTGTTGTGAACCCCCAATATGAAGGAACGAACGGATGAAAATGACTCAGGCCCTGCTGGCCTCCTGCCTGTTTATGGCGGCTCCCCTGATGGCGGCCGATTACGACGTCGATGCGGCTCACACCACAGTCCAGTTCAAGGTGGGGCACCTCGGCTTCTCCGAGCTGGTAGGCCGTTTCAACACCTTCAGCGGCACCTTCAGCATGGATGATGCCAACCCGGCAGCGGCCAAGGCGAGCTTCGAGATCGACGCCGCCAGCGTGGACTCCAACCATGAAGCCCGCGACAAACACCTGCGCAGCCCCGATTTTCTGGACGTGAAGCAGTACCCCAAGATGACCTTCGTCAGCACAGCGTATGAAGGGACCAAGGAGAAGGGCGTATTGAAAGGTACCCTGACCCTGCACGGCGTTGCCAAGGAAGTGGCGTTTGACCTGGTCAAGATTGGTGAAGGCAAGGATCCCTGGGGCGGCTATCGCAGCGGCTTCAACGCCTCTACCACCATCAAGCGCAGCGACTTTGGCGTGAACTACATGTTGCCGGGTATCCCGGACGAGATGAGCATCAATCTGTTCGTCGAAGGTGTGCGCAAGTAATGGGCGCAGCACTCTTGTTACAAACCCTGGCGGCCCCTTTGGGGGCCGCTTTGCTGTCATGGCGCTGGCCACGACTCGGGTATCTGTGGGGCGCCCTGGCGCTCTGGCTGGTGGGCTGCCTGCTGGGTGGCGTCTATGGCGTGCCGGTCAAGGCGTGGCAGTGGCTGCCACTGGCCTTGCTGGTGCCTGCGATTGCTGCGCAACTGGCAGACAAGCGGGCCGCGCTGTTGCTGTTCGCGGGGCTCGGTGCCCTGGTGTGGTGGCAGGGGCTCGCCTCTGTGCTGACCAGTGAACCGCGGATCTGGCTGGCGTTGCTGCCTGCCATCGTCTGGGTTGGCTGGACTGATCTGCGTGGTGACAGCCGGGAAGGGCTGGGTTTTGCCCTTGGCTTTATCTGGTTGGCGCTGGTGATCGGTATCGATGGCAGCCTGCTGATTGCCCAGCTGGCCGGGGCGCTCGCTGCCTTTGCCGGTTTCCGTGCCTTGATCGCTGTGTTTGCGGGTGTGACCGCCACCCCTGCGGCCCTGGCCCTGGCGCTCGCTTTTATGCAGATGCTTGCCTGGCAGTATGTGGAAGTACCACTCATTGTCTTGCTGCCGGTCTGGCTGCTGCCCCTGCTGGAGTGGACCCTGCGCAACAAGCCTTGGCTACAGCGCTGGCTTGTGCTGATCCTGCTGGCGGGTACGGGCACGGGGTTGAGTCTGTGGAAGGTGTGGCCCGAGGCCTCTATTTACTGATTTTTAGCATAAAAAACAGGCTATTAACGCTAAAGTTGCCGACCTCGTCATAGTCTGTACAGATAAAGATTGAGCCACTTGGTGGTTTCAGATAAAAAGGATTTTCAATTATCTGGACACACACAGAACCCGGTCATGCCGGGTTTTGTTTGCCTGCATGTTTGCGGCGCGCTAAGGAGGCCACAGTTGCGCAGTCAAGGATCTGAGCATCTGTTTTTTCGCCATTTCACCGAGCAGGGACGTCTCGACGGTCTCTGCATCCTGCTGGTTACCCATCTGCTTCCCGATCGCCCCCAGTTTATCCAGGCCCTCGCGCAAATCGGGCGGATCGGCGCCATCTTGCCCAAACCCAAGTCAGTACACGGACCGACCCTGACCTGGGCCCAGCAGTACTATCCCGTGTTGCCACTGAACCGGCAGTGGACCAATGCGCCGCAGGGGGTGATCGATCATATCGCTCCCTTGGTCACCCCCCACGAGCGGCTCATCATACTGGATATAGGCGGCTACTTTGCCAAGACCCAGGCGACCCTGAGCGAGTATTTCGGTCCCCGCTTTCTCGGTGTGGTGGAGATGACCGAAAATGGTCATCAGCGCTACGAGCAGGAGGTGCTGGCCACCCCTGTCATTTCGGTGGCGCGCAGCCCCCTCAAGCAGGCCGAGGATATCCAGATTGGTCTGAGTGTTGTCTATTCCGCCGAGTCTCTGGTCCGTACCCTCAACCGTACCTTCAACGTCTGCCAGGCCGCCCTGTTTGGCTATGGCAAGGTGGGGCGCAGCATTGCCCGCGAGCTCAGGTGCCGCAATTTGCACCTGGAGCTGGTGGAGACAGATGTGCTGCGCCAGGTGGAGGCGCTCTCCCACGGCTTCAAGCTGGTGGGAAAAGAAGAGGCCCTCAGCCGGGCCGAGCTGGTGATCTGCTCCACCGGCAACGGCTCGCTGGACCTGGCCGATTTGCAGCGATTGCGCCCCGGCACCATGCTGGCGTCGGTCACCTCGGCGGATGACGAGTTTGCATTTTGTCTCTCCCAGTTGCCCTGGCCAAGCCAGGAGGTGTGCCCCCATGTGCTGGCGCTGACGCGCCCGGATGGCAGTCAGATTTTTTTGCTCAATCGGGGGGAGGCGGTCAACTTCGTCCATGGCGCCGTCATCGGCGAATATGTCTATCTGGTGCTGGCGGAGATCATCGAAGGTGTGCGTCAACTGGCGCAGCAATCCATGGCCCCCGGCTTGTTCGATCTGCCGCAATCGACCATGCGCACCATAGCCCGCCACTGGTTGGCCGATTTTCACGGGGTCAGCCAATAAGCGAGGCAGGTCGCGCATCTGCTTTTTGAGCAAGGCATGGCCGGCTGTTATTGGTTTATCATCCGCTGGCCGATTTTTATGGAGTGATTCAATGACCGACGTACAGAGCCCCATCAGCAAGCCCCGTATCGAAATTCGTTACTGCACCCTCTGTCGCTGGATGCTGCGCGCTGCCTGGCTGGCCCAGGAGCTGCTATCCACATTTGACAGCGATCTTGGCGAGGTGGCGCTGGTGCCTGCCAGCAAGGGGGAGTTTCGCATCCTGGTGAATGGTGTGCTGGTGTGGGACAGGGTGGCCGACGAGGGTTTTCCCGAGGCGAAAGAGATCAAGCAGCGGGTGCGCGACATTATCGCCCCACAGCGGGATCTGGGTCACTCGGATCGCCAACCTGCCGGTGAGTGATGGCCGGGGATAGAATATAAAAATGTGGATATGAGCGATTCGGATACCAACAGGGAGGCGGCGGCCTCCCTGTTTGCTGTCTGCCCGTCACTGTCTGTGGCGTATGCTCAGGCGCGCGCCGCTGTGGCAGCGGGTGTCCTGCCTTGTTCATCCATCTGGGGGCCGTCGGGCTGGTCGCCAATCTGCTGGCTGCCGATATAGCGGGCCCGCTTGTGGGGTTTGATGCGACTCACGTCCACCCACACCAGGCCATCGATGCAGTGGTTGAAATCGGGGTCGATGCCAAAGTCCATAAACTGCACCCCCCCCGGTTCGCACAGCTCGGAATACTGCTTGTAGAGGGTGGGGATGGCGCAACCCAGGTTGTCGAGCCGGGCCTTGAGCGCCTTGAGATCCGTCCCGTAATCCTGCCCCTCAAATAGCGGCAGCGTCTCGGGATAGGGGCGACGGGAGGGCGCCAGCGCCAGCTCGGGGGCAAAGTGCTGGCGATAGAAGCTCACCAGCAGATCCTTGGCCGCTGGCGGCAGGCTGCCGGAGAGTGAGACGGGTCCGAACAGGTAGCGGTAGCGGGGATAGCGGGCCAGGTAGGCGCCGATGCCGAACCAGAGGTAATCCAGTCCCCGTTTGCCCCAGTAGGCGGGCTGAATAAAGCTGCGGCCCAGCTCTATGGCCAGCTCAAGTCTTGGCAGCAGCCTGGCTTCAAAGCCGAACAGGGTGTGGCTGTAGAGGCCATCCAGCCCCTTGCTTGCCATCAGCTCGGCCACAGGGGCGAAGCGATAGGCGCCTATGATCTCGAGCCGGGCAGGATCCCACAGGATCAGGTGGTGATAGTCATCGTCGAAGCCATCGAGATCCCGCCGTTTGCCCGAGCCTTCCCCCACGGCGCGAAAGGCGATCTCCCGCAGACGGCCGAGCTCGCGCAGTATCACCGAATGGCTCAGTTCATGGCGCCGGTAGAGGTAGATCCCCTGACCATCGGGGGTATGGCCGAGAGCTTCACACGCCTCTATGGCCTGCTTGAGCTGACGGCGTTCCTCCGGCTGGGCAATGGGGGCCTCGGTCGCCAGCTTGCCCTTTTTACCTCTCCCGATGCGATAGAGGTGACTGCGGACCAGTTGCGCCGCCGTCTTGGCGGGCAGGTCGCGAAAGCTGTCGACGGGAATGCGCGCCCCTATGGTGACGGGGATACGCCCCCCTTGCTGGCGAAACAGTTGCTTGACCAGCAAGAGCCCCGCCCAGGCGTTGTTGAGCCAGGCGCCGAAATAAAACCCCAGGCCATTGCGCCCGCCGACGTGAATGGGCACCAGCGGGGTGCGTGTGCGTTGGGCCAGCTTGATAAAGCCCCCTTGCCAGGGGCCATCCTTCACTCCCTTGATGCCGAGTCGCGACACTTCACCGGCGGGGAAGATCACCAGGGCCCCCTCGCTGGCCAGATGCTCGCCCATGGCCAGAATGGCGCGCCTGTCCGTCTTGCCATGCATGTTGTCGACCGGCAGCAGCAGCGGGCGCAGCGCCGTGAGTTGTGCCAGCAGCTGGTTGGCGACTATCTTCACATCCGGCCGGATGCGGCCGAGCAGGCGAAGCAGTGCCAGCCCGTCCAGCGACCCTATGGGATGGTTGGCCACTATGATGACCCGGCCGCTGCTGGGTATGTGCTCCAGCTCCGCCTCGCTCACCTTGTAGTCAAAGTCGATCTGTTGCAGCGCCTGCTCGACAAAGTCGAGGCCGCGCAGATGGGGGTAGCTGCTGGCAAAGTGCTGGAATGCCTTCTCGTGCAGCAACCAGCGCAGGCCCTGGCCAAGCAGGGGGCGCAGCACTGGGTTGTTCGAGAGATGGGGGAGGTGCTGTCGTAGCAGGGTATCGACGCTGAACATGGGGCTGGGCTCCGGTGATCCTTTGCCCCAGCATGTGCCGCCTCTGTTCCCGCTGTGTGTCGGCGGTATGAAAATTTTGTGGCAGGGGCTGCATGTTACCCCAGTGCTCGCATTTCCTGTTCCCCCTTTTCTTGGTGTGGGCAGGATAATAATGTTGTGGCAGTGGCTGCTTGTTACCCTCGTTCCCTCTCTTTGCTGGCCGCGAAATGGCCGTGTGATGGCGGGGCGAGCCCATTGTCTCGCCCCGCACGAACCCGGGTTATCCCCGCCAGGCGGAGGTCAGCCGCACCAGCGCCACCAGGGTGGCGACCGCTTTTTCCATGGATTGCAGCGGGATGAACTCGTGCTTGCCGTGGAAGTTGTGACCGCCGGTAAAGAGGTTGGGGCAGGGCAGCCCCATGAAGGAGAGGCGGGCCCCATCCGTGCCGCCACGGATGGGTTTGATCTTGGGCACCACGTCGGCCGCCAGCATGGCGGCCCTGGCCAGCTCGACTATGTGCATGTGCGGCTCTATCTGGCTGCGCATGTTGCGATAGCTGTCGGTCAGGGTGAGCTCGATGCGGGCCTTGGGGGCATCCAGCTGCAGCGAGGCGACCCGCTCCTTGAGCTGGGCCTTGCGGGCGGCGAAGGCGTCATCATCAAAGTCGCGGATGATGTAGTGCAGTGTGCTCTCCTCCACAGTGCCGCTCATCTGGGCCAGGTGGAAGAAGCCCTCGTAACCGTCAGTACACTCCGGGGTCTGCTCGGGGGGCATGGCGGCATGAAAGCGGGCGGCCAGGGTCTGGCTGTTGATCATGCTGCCCTTGGCGGTGCCGGGGTGCACATTGTTGCCCGTGATGCGCACAGTGGCGCTGGCGGCGTTGAAGTTCTCGTATTCGAGCTCCCCCAGCTCGCCACCATCGACGGTATAAGCCCATTTGGCCGGGAATCTGTCCAGGGGGAACAGGTCGGCGCCACGGCCTATCTCTTCATCCGGGGTGAGACCGACCCAGAGATCGCCGCGGGGGATGTCGGGGTGTGCCAGCAGATAGTCGATGGCGGTGAGGATCTCGGCGATCCCGGCCTTGTCATCGGCCCCCAGCAGGGTAGAACCGTCGGTGGTGATGAGATCCTGCCCCAGGTAGTTTTTCAGGCAGCGGTATTGGCGAATGGCCAGTACCTCGTCCCCCTTGCCAAGGCAAATATCGCCTCCCTGATAGCTTTCGATGATCTGGGGCACCACCTGCTCGGCGGCGTAATCGGCTGTGTCCATATGGGCGATGAGGCCGATGGCAGGGGCATCCGGCTGGTTGCCAGGCAGGCAGGCAGTCAGGTAGCCGTGCTCATCCAGGGTGACCCGGGTCAGCCCCATCTGCTCCATTTCATCTCGCAGGGCCCGGGCAAAGATCAGCTGCCCCTCGCTGCTGGGACAGGCGGGATTGGTCGCATCGGAGCGGGTATGAAAAGTCACGTAACGCAGAAAACGCTCAAGCAGGGTATCCATTGGCAAGCCTCACACTTCAAACCGGTAATGAAGGGCCATTTTGGCCAATCAGGTTGAGAGTCTTATTGCGTCAGCGCAGGTTTTCCCCATTTTCTGACGCAGCGGCCAGGGAGGTATTGAGTCGGAGGGGGCAGTTTGTTGCCATTTTTCATGCATAAAAATAGCGTTTTTATTGATACGCAAGCATCGCCATAACGACAGGAAATCCCCTGAACTGCCCCCTGACAAGGCATGCAGCCTGCCATGCCCCGAGAGCAGGCTTTTCATGGGGAGCAACTGCAGGGGAATAATCTGCGCCATCCCAGAGCCAGCCTGCCTGGCAGCAAGATTTGCTCACCTTATTAAAAGCAGTTTTTGAACACTATTTTTTATTGTCACCGCTGGCGGTAAGTGTGTACACTCCGCGCCGATCCAAGGGTAACTCTGAAGCAGGCAGACGCCACCAGAAACCTGAAAGATCATACGCCTATAGGGCGAGGCACGCAGAAACGACAGACACTGCTGGGGTATGGTTTCTTTAATACCGGTTAGGCTCCGGTATCAGGGAGAACAACGGACACTCATTAACCATCTGACCGAGTGAGCCAGCGGCTCATCATCTTCCCTTGTCATGGGCGGTCACTGGTGTTGGGTAGGCTGTGGTTGTTGTCGTCTATCAACACGCTTGCGTGCTGACGCCTTCGCTTCTCTTCCTTGAAACCTCCCTTGTCGTTGTGATGGTGCCGAATGATGAACTGACGGCGTGGCTGATGCTGTCTGTCATCAAAGTACCGCGGCGCCCCTAAGGCGGCACCGCATACCGTTGAGCTTGATGTAAAGCCACCAGCCCCACATCAAGACTCGTTACTTCCCAAGATCCACCAGGCAGCCTTTGGCTTGCCGCGATGTGCAATAGCTGGATGTGATGGAAGGTAACAAGTGGTGAAACGAAGGCGGTCATCCGTCGCACTTTCATGACTCGTTGCTGTTCAGATCCCACCAGGCAGCCTTGGCTTGCCGCAACTTGCAATCGATGGTCTGGATGTGATTGAGGGTAACGAAGGCGGCCACTGGTCGCTCATTTGCGAGGCATAGCCCATGACTAACTGGTCCAGCAAGGACTCCTTGAAGGTCTACAACGTTCCCTACTGGGGTGCGGGTTTTTTCAACATCAATGACGCCGGTCATGTGACCGTCGCTCCCGACAAATCGCGCCCTGATGCACACATTGTCATCTCTGATGCCATCGAACAGTTGCGCCAGTCCGGTTTGACCACTCCCGTGTTGCTGCGTTTCCCCGACATCCTCAAGAGTCGGGTCGATGCACTGTTCAACGCTTTTGGTCAGGCCATCGAGAAGTCAGGCTATGAAGGGGATTACCTCTGTGTTTACCCGATCAAGGTAAACCAGCAGAGTCGAGTCATCGAGACCATCAGCCAGTCTTACAGCGACAAGCCACGGCTTGGCCTGGAAGCGGGTTCCAAACCGGAGCTGCTGGCCGTGCTCTCCCATCACCATGAGCAAGGCTCGGTGATCGTCTGCAACGGTTACAAAGACCGCGAATATATCCGCCACGCCCTGCTCGGCAACCTGATGGGCCACAAGGTCTACATAGTGGTGGAAAAACCCTCCGAACTGGAAATGGTGCTGGACGAGTCAGCTCGCCTCAACATCAAGCCCAATATCGGGGTGCGTGCCAAGCTCGCGTCCACCGGCTCCGGCATGTGGGAATCGAGCGGCGGCTCCATGTCCAAATTTGGTCTCTCCGCCTCCCAGATCCTGGCGCTGGTCGAGCGTCTGCGCAGCCTGGACAAGCTGGATTGCCTGCAACTGCTGCACTTCCATCTGGGCTCCCAGATCGCCAACATCCGTGACATTCAGGGCGGTATCCGCGAGTGCGGTCGCTTCTATTCCGAGTTGCGTCGTCTGGGTGTGCCCATCGACGTGGTCGACGTCGGCGGTGGCCTGGGTGTGGACTATGAGGGCACTCGCTCCCAGAGCCACTGCTCCGCCAACTACAGCCTGTCCGAGTACGCCAACAACGTGGTGTGGGGCATCGGCGATGTGTGCCGCGAGTTTGATCTGCCGCACCCGACCATCATCAGCGAGTCCGGCCGTGCCCTGACCGCTCACCACGCCGTGCTGGTCACCAATCTGATTGGTGCCGAAGGGGTGGAGATGAGCGACATCAGCGCGCCGGATGAGGATGCGCCGACCCTCCTGCAGAACATGTGGCAAGGGTGGCTGGATCTGCGCGGTGAAGATCCCTCTTTGCTGGAGATCTTCCACGACTCTGTGGCGGATCTGGGTGATGTAAACACCCAGTACACCATGGGCTTGCTCAATCTGGAGCAACGCGCCTGGGCCGAGATGCTGCACCAGAACACCTGTCTGGCACTGAAAGAGATGCTCAACCCGGTCAACCGCAACCACCGCGCCCTGGCCGACGAGCTCTCCGAGAAACTGGCCGACAAGTGCTTTGCCAACTTCTCCCTGTTCCAGTCCCTGCCGGATGCCTGGGGTATCGGTCAGGTGTTCCCCGTGATGCCGCTGACCGGGCTCGATCGTCCGCTCAGTCGTCGTGGCATCCTGATGGATATCACCTGTGACTCCGATGGTCAGGTTGAACACTACGTTGACGGTCTGGGGGTCGAGAGCACGCTGCCGATGCCGCAGTATGAAGAGAACGAAGTGTGCTACGTCGGTTTCTTCCTGGTCGGTGCCTATCAGGAGATCCTGGGGGATCTGCACAACCTGTTCGGTGACACCCACTGCGCGGAAGTGTGTCTCGATGAAGAGGGCAAGATGGACATTCGCAATGTGGTGCGCGGCGATACCGTCGACCAGCTGCTGCGTTACGTCAACATCGACCCCTCCGTCATTCGCGAGAACTACCAGCGTATTGTCTCCCACCCGGCGCTTGACGACGCGACCCGCAAAGCCCTGCTCGACGAGCTGGAGCTGGGCCTGCAAGGCTATGCCTATCTGGAAGACGAATAAGCCTCTGGCTTGTTCGCCCCGTCGGTGGAAACAAAAAGACGGGAATGAAAAAACGGCGCCTTCGGGCGCCGTTTTTGTCGATGGCATCTCATCCCCTTCACAAGAGCAGGAAGGCGGACAGCCATCTTCATATGAGTGGTGGATGGCGGTAGTGCGCGGCTCAGGGCCCGGATCCGGCAGATATCCGCCTCAGCCAGCCTTTTCCCTTGATCTGCATCAAACCTGTCGCGGGCGGGTTATTTTACGGTCAGGAGTGATGTGGGTGGTATGTAACAAAAGGAGGTGACTATGGAACTGGAAAGGGACCCGAGATGCTATACCGACCTCTGTATCGACGGTAAGTGGTATCACTATGACCACTGCAGCACGCATGTCTACATGCTGATGGGGGGCGCGGCCCCGAGTCTGGAGCTGACCCATGAGCCCCGCAGCGAAGAGGAGCTGATCGAGATGCTCCAGCAACTGGCCCGCTTCTGACGCAGGTTGTCTGCTGCTCGTCACATGGCCATCGGGCACCTTGCCGCGATGGCCACTTATCGTCTCTTGTTGGTTTTCTGCTAACGATGCCTGCTGGCGACTTCGGTTAACGAGTCTTGTCAGCGCGTTTTGCCGCCCAACAACCCCTTGCCGACGTCCATCAGGGCGATCGCCGCAGCGTAGCTACTGTCTGATTTGCCCATCTCGTCCGCCACGTAGAGGAAGTTGGATTTGTATTTCTCGACGGCCTCACTGCGACTCGCGGCATCGATAAAGTCTTCTTGTACCTCGAATCCCTGCGCCAGCAGCGCCTCTTTCTCGGTCAGAAAGGTGGGGGAGGCCATGTCGATAAAGGTGTACTGCTGCCGGTTGGATGCCGGAATGGAGAAAAACTGGTATCTAGCCATGTGCGATTCCTCGCCTGAACGGGTGATAAATGATGTGACCTTCTTCTCGTCGAACTGTCCCCTTGGGCGCCATGATAAAGCGGCCATAAAAAGTAACGTTCGAGTCTTGTATTTTGCTCGAGATTACCCTGACTCAAAGCACGGCACAACGAAAATATGCGACTTTTTTCGCCAAGAAAAAAATGAAGTGATCTCATCCTTCTGACAGTGAAAATCAGGCCCACTCTGGTCAGGTTTTCATGGCTGCCCTGTTTCAGCGCGCATAGCGTGGGGGATTGCCCCGGCCGATTGAAGCCTGGGTCCTGCTCGTATTGTCCCGTTTGTATCTGTGTCCGTACGGCACATCTGTTATCATCATGGCCTTTCATGCCACTTATCTAATTGAACTTGCTGGAGAAACCATGTCTCGAACCCTCTATCTGCTTCGTCACGGCCAGACCCGCTATAACGCCGAGCAGCGGTTACAGGGGCGCTGCAACTCCGACCTGACTGACAAGGGGGAGGCGCAGGCCACCGCCATGGGGGCTCGTCTGCGCGATGTGCTGGACGAACCCGCACGCTGGACTCTCTACGCCAGCCCCCTTGGCCGAGCTCGGGAGACGGCGCTGTTGGTGTGCCAGCAGCTGGGGCTCGATAGTGAGCGCATCGTCTGGGATGAGCGACTGGTGGAGTTGAACATGGGGGAGTGGGAGGGCTGCCGGGTATCGGATCTGGTGGCAGCTCACCCCGAGCTTGATATCAGCCAGCCGGACTGGTATCTGCAGGCGCCTGGTGGTGAAGATTTTCAATGCATACAGCGCCGGGCCCAACAGTGGCTGCAGGATGAGGGCATTGCCGATCGTGCTATCTTGGTTTCCCACGGGTTGTTTGGCGCCATGCTGCGCGGTGCCTATGCCGACATCGACTACACCACCACCTGGTCACAAGACCTGCCGCAGGATGCTTTCTTCAAGCTAAATGATGGCCAGATCGAGCGGATTGAGTGCTAACCCCGACGAAAACGGCTCGCCATTAGCGAGCCGTTTGTTTGTGAGTGTTGTATAGAAATGGTTTTATTCTCGCACCAGCCGGGGGAGTTTTTGGTAAAGGGCCTCGCGTTTCTGCGCCTTATTGGCGCCATAGTGCAGCTCGCGGTGGCAATTGGGGCAGAGCGCTACCGTGTTGCTGACCTTATCCGAGCCCCCTTCCGCCAAGGTTCGCAGATGATGCACCTCCAGAAAGGGCTCCCCGGTAGCCGTAGTAAAGGGAGCCAGGTTACCGCAGCCTTCGCACTTCTGTGCCGCCATCATGAGTACCCAGGCTTTTACCTGAGGATCCCTCACATAGCTGGTTGTGGCGTTGTAACTCTGGGTCGGCTCCTGGATCCCCTCAGGCATTGGCAGCGCTGGTTTCGCCTTGTAACGGATGACCTGGTGTTCAAACTCTGCCAGCCCTGTATAAGGCTGGCCGTCGAGCTCACAGATTAAGCGCTCGATAATAGGCGCATTATGCGGCCCTATGTTTTTAGCGGGCTTTAAGCCGGAGATCCATGCTAGGCCCATCAAGGAGCAGATATAGGAGATATTCTGCATCCGATATTCAAACGACTTCTCTGTACGTCCAAATCGGCCAGCGAGTTCGGCGTAATGATGCTTTTTAACGAAGGGGATACCGTTTAACTCTTTCGATCGCATCTCCATGTAAGCCGCTACCGTTGCTCTTAACTCTTCTTCCGTCCAATTGCCGCTCAAGACCGACTCCTATCATTTAGGACGCAATGCCGATGGTGCCACCCTTAACCGTTTTTCACGATAGGGTTGGCTTCATATGGATTGCATCATATCGGTCTGCATATTAATCCAAACGACACCATTATTCAGTCGGCATCTCACTATAATGTGCGCACAGTCATTGGATTTTTTAAATAAATCAGTAGGCTAGTTTTTTTCTTTCGTCTTAGATGGTGAATAGATGTGATGAAGGGGGTCGCCATATAGTGGAGCACGCCATAGCAACCACAGGGAGGTGGTGATGGATCCGGTTTCTTATCTTTTTTCGGCTTATCTCAATCTGGTACAGCAGCAAGTGTCGGATCACTACGGCACAGAGCCCAAGACGTTGGTGGTGGAATATGAGGGGGAGCAGGTGCCCTTTGCTTTCCAGTTTTGGCAGATCCAACCCAAAAGCGTCTGTCGCTCTTATGAACAGGATGTGCGGCGCTTTAGCCAGTGTACGGTCAAGGCGGCTGCTCTGTTTCAGACGCTCTGCGATGATCTGACTCGACAGGATGATAGCAGCTGGCAACTGCCCAAATTTCGCACCATGTACTGCTCGGCGGCTATCAGCTATCGGCCAATGATTGCGGAGATTGGGGATGCCCAGCAGAGTCCGGCCAAGCTGGCGGAGCGCGCCTGCAATCAGGCGATTCTGGCTGCGATGGACAGTGACGATGAGACCTTACTGGCCCAGCGCGACAAAGCGTGCGCCGCGGTGCAGTGAGGCGGATTTATTTGACAACATACTCACTTGGCTTGTCTGTGCGCGCCACGACACACATCCGCTTCTCCTTGCCGGGTATGATGGGGTTGCTCACGGTTGTGGAAAGCGTCGGGCATTCATGGGCATATGCAGGTCACATCAGCCAGATCACCACCAGGAGTAGCAATGATCAGCCACATCGACCATCTGGTATTGACGGTCAGTGATATTGAACGTGCAGTGACGTTTTACAGCTCTGTGCTCAAGATGGAGGCCATCACCTTTGGTGCAGGGCGCCGGGCGCTGCGTTTTGGCAACCAGAAGATCAATCTGCAACTGCTTGGGCAGGAGCCTCGCAACCGGGCTCAGGTGGGGGCGGGGGATCTTTGCCTCATCACCCGTTGGCCGCTGGCACAGGTCATCGCCCAGCTTGCCAGCCACGGGGTGGCGATAGTCGAAGGGCCCGTCACCAAAAGCGGCGCCTGCGGGCCGATAGAGTCAGTCTATTTCCTCGACCCGGATCAGAACCTGATTGAAGTCAGCATCTATCCCTGAGCCATCACCCACGTCGGCATCATCAACAAAAGGGGCCGTCAATTGACGGCCCCTTTTGGTTGCGGCTCCCTATTTTTCTGTACTACGTGGTGAGGCGGGATGGCCTTCTTTGGCTCGCTAACTGGCCTCCAGCAGCTTTTCGATGGGATAGGCGCTGGAGACGACCAGCTCATCCCGGATTTGTTTGGCCTCCCGGATCAATGTGCGGGCGGCGTTCTGTTCGGCGGCAGAGAGCGGCTGTTGCTCTTGCCTGGCGTCAAGCAATCGCACCCCGAGCCGGGAGAGGGCATCCACTTGTTCCACCATGGGGGCGAGCGCGGCAAGATCCCGGTTGTTGGCGCTGAGCTGACGCATCGCGGGGGTATTGGCCTGCCAGCCGAGCAGCAGGGTGCGGATCTCCAACTGGCGCGCCTGGTGCACCGGATCGGCGAGTAGTTCATCAACCCAGCCGTCGAGTTGGCGAATGGTCGCGCTTTCGGGGGGAAGTGCATCGGCCAGCCGGTTTAGGGGATCGTAGCGGTCATAATTTTCATTGGCCGACTTTTCGTGGTGGCGATGATAGTACTGGGCCTGTTCGACTGCCTCGGCAAAGCGTTGTAGGGGGGAGATATCTGACTGATTGGCCAGCCGCATCATGTTCCGGATGCCGTCCCACTGGTGCTGCAGTCCGACGGAGAGGGTGCCCCAGCGGTCCATGTAGGCCAGTCGCTGATACATGCTCTTTTCATCGTTAATATCCTGCGCCGACCAGAGGCGCTCGGCGATGGCATAGGTGCGCGGCCAGAGCCGCAGATCCAGCGTTTGCTCATTGACCAGCTCGCTCCAGAGGGTGACCTCGCCGCCGAGCACACGGCGGGTCTCATCCCCTTGCAGAAATACCGAGTAGCTGTTTTCAGGCAGTTTGGTCCCTGCCATCTGGCTGCCACCTATCTGTTTGCCCGTGATGGGGTAGGTGGCGTTGGCCACCTGCAGCACCCCGGAGAGGGTACCAGAGGCGAGGGTTACGCGCGGCTGGGTCTTGCCCATCCAGCTGTCCATCCAGAAGGTGGTGATGCCGTTGTGCTCGCGTACATCCTGTACCGGACGTCGGGATTTTCCCTTGAAGTCGATGAAGCCGCGCAGCTTGCCTTGCTGATCCCTTATCAGGGTGAAACTGCCGCTGACCGGGCTGCCCCGCTTGCGAGGCGCTTCAAAGGCCCAGCTTTGCCACTGCTCGCCAGGCTGCGGGGTATCGGCAAGAGGTTGTGGGACGGGCAGGGGATCATTGCGGTAGTGATAGGCGGTTGGCTGGGGTTGATCGATGTAGTAGCCAGTGGAGAGCAGCGCTTGATGGCCCTGTCTGGCCGCTTCTCCCAGCGCATCTTGCCCCTGCCAGGACTGGATGACGACGCTTTTGGGCAGATCCGCGTGCAGTGTCTCATCCCAGCCGATCATCTTGCGGCCATGGCGGGCCAGGATCTGCTCCAGCTTACTGTTGAAGTGGGCATGCAGTTCTTGGGTTGTGGTCAGCTTGTTGGTCTGCATATAGGTCTGTACGGACTTACTTTGCTGCCACTGTTCGGGGTCTACTTCGTCCCCACCAATGTGCAGGTAGAGATCGGGGAAGAGGGTGACCACTTCGGTGACCAGCTGGTCGATAAAGTCGTAGACTGCCGGTTTGCTAGGATCGAGCAGCGGCTTGTGGACGCCCCAACGGCGCTCGGGGGCGTAGTCGGTGACCTCCGTCATTAGCTCGGGATAGGCCGCCGCAATGGCTGACGCGTGGCCGGGGAAGTCGAGCTCAGGCACGACTCGAATGCCGAGCTGGGCGGCATAGTCAACCAGCTCGCGGATTTGGGTCTGGGTGTAGAACTGGCCGTCTGATCCTGCCTCCTGAAGGCGCGGGAAGCGTTTGGATTCAAAACGCCACCCCTGATCATCGGTCAGGTGCCAGTGAAAGACGTTGAGTTTGGCTGACGCCATGCCGTCGAGTTGACGCTTGAGATCCTCGAGGGGCAGGAAGTGGCGAGCCGAATCAAGCAGCAGGCCACGCCAGGGAAAGCGCGGTTGATCCGCGATGGTGACAGCAGGGATTGAGTAGCCGCCTGGTCCGCTTTGCAGCAGCTGCAGGAAGGTCTCCATGCCGCGCAGGGCGCCATAGAAGGTGTTGGCTTCAAGGCGGGCACCCTGCTTGGTGATCTGCAGCTGATAACTCTCATCTTCACTCTCCTGCTGCGGGAAAGAGGGGATCCCCTGCTTGACCGCTATCTCTAGACCTGGGCCATCGGTGCCCGGTACCAGAAACAGGCCTGTCTGGCGTTCGATGCGTTGTTGCAGCCGACGTTGTGCCTGCAGCAAGGAGGGGGAGCGGGCCTCGCTCAGGGTGATGGTGAAGTGGCGATCGACGGGCAGCACCCCCTTGCCCAGCATCACCTCCTGGGGATAGGGCATCAGGGGAAGATCCGTATTGGGCGCAGCCGCCCAGGCGAGGGAGGAGCAGGCCAGGGCGCTTATCGCCAGCGCCAACATCGTTTTTTTCATCGAAGACCTCGAGTACAGAGTGGAAACTGGCCTGCCAGTATGGGGGGCCACAGTGTGTTGAAGGGGGGGCGTTTTTTCCGGCTGAAAATGGAAAAAAGGCGGCTGCACAGGGAAAGTTGTGAAGGAGCTAACAGTTCAGGGGGGGGACAGAAGCAAAGCTGTGATTCTGCAGGTGTTTTTCGACACCATCGCTTTGATAGAAGTTGCGTGCCCAATCACATTTCACAACATCTTGAGGACACCATAGCGACGTTTGGACAAGGAAAAGAAAAAAGAAAGAGAGACGCCACCTGTTGCGCTGCTTGATGTTGAAGAGCGCAGTCAGACCACTCATGTGCAAAGGGGCCGTCAATTGACTGCCCCTTGTGTTATCGCTATCGCGCCAGCGTTGCTGCGCCGATTTGCCAGCGATCCGCTAGAAAGGCGATCCGCTATCTTCTGCATCCTGTAAAAATTGCTCGACCTCGGCCTGATAGGCCTCGTCATTGTGACTGCTGCTGGCGGGTTTTACGGCTGCAGGCTGGGTGACTGGGGTTGCAGTGAGTGTCTCCATGACCCTCTCTTGCAGATAGGGATAGAAGGGGTTGGAGGAGGTGCGGGTGAGGGCGCCTGGATTGACGATCAACATGCCGCGCTCCCCGCGCAGGGCCAGCCCCCCCAGGTTGATACCGTACTGGTTCATCTGCTCCGGGCGCGGCGCCATGCCGTAGAGGGGATCGTCCATGGGGAAGGGCAGCGCCACGTGGGAGAGGGAGTAGATCTCCTTGGGGTAGTCGATGCCAAGGGGGCGAACTTGCTCGAGCGTGCTGCCTGCGACCATCGTTTTTGCCTGGGTCTGGGGGCTGGACGCCGCCTCGTTGCCTACCACCGTCAGAGCATAGGGCTGGGGCTGGCTCGGCAGCAGATGGCTCAGGGCTAGCTCGGAGGCTGTGTTGAGCAAGGGGCCGAAAACAGAGCCGCGATTGATGTCAAACAGCACCAGCTCGCTGCCGTTGTTCGGCAGGAAGTGGTAGAGATCGGCGATGATGGAGCGGGTGCTGACTGTGTAATCCATCACAGACTGGAAGGTGAGTGCCGGCGGGAAGGCCGCCAGTTCACCGCTGGTCGCCAGTTGGCGCACCTGCTGCTGAATGGCGTGGGTCAGCCGGTAGGATTGACGTGCCCCGTTGACTGGGAAGGAGTTGTATTTGAACGGGTTGAATTCGGGCATGATGCCAAGCCAGGCCGCGTTGGCAAAGGCGGGCAGCAGGGCGGGCACTGCCTTCAATCCGGCGAAACGGGCAAAGCGGGTCACCCCTATCATGGGGGAGATGAGCACCAGCCGATCCGGCCTTGCCAATGTCCCCGTTTTGTCTTCCAGCGCATCCAGCGCGTATTTCACCGCCAGCGCGCCGCCGTTGGAAAACCCCACCAGATGCAGTGGCAGCGGGCCCGGGACTTGTGCTCTGGCCTCGCGCACCGCCAGTCGTGTGGCCGCCAGCCAGGTCTCCCACTCCATATTGACCAGCCCGGCCGGCACTGTGCCGTGGCCGGGTATGCGCAAACCAAGGGCGATAAAGCCCCGCTCGCGATAGCGCTGGGCCAGGTGGCGCAGGCTGTAAGGAGAATCGGTCAGGCCGTGCAGGAACACGGCTACTCCCTTCACCTCGCCCTCGGGGCGCAGCAGGTAGGAGCGATTCCAGTCGTCTTGAAAGTGGGCTGGATTGATGGGCGAGCCCTGATAGTAGCGATTGCCCGCCAGCTGTTGCTCTGGCGGCGTCTTGGCGACCACCTCCTGCTCCACCAGATCGAACAACTGTTGCTCGCGGGCCTGATAGGCTGGCCAGTCGCTGCTATCCAGTTCGTCGGCGCTGAGCTCGGGGGGAATAAAGGTATGCCACAGCTGCAGCGGCGCAGCCTGCCAGGCGAAGTAGGCGATCACCCCCCAAGCGACCAGCAGCGCAAGCAAGAGGGTCAGAAGAGAGCGGCGAAGGAGGCGACGGGTACGAGCCAGCATGGTGTGATCCCTGGGCGATGGCGGTCGGGGCGAACCGCAGTCAAGCTGGCTCGCCGTGTCTGTCTGAACAGTTCAAACCTTGAAGCAAGGCTTAAAGCCTAATGTAAACAAGGTGATAAGTACAGGTGGCGGGCGATCGTCAAGACCATGAAAAGACGGCAGCCCATGGGCTGCCGTCTGGTGTTGCACGTCGTGCTCAATGCTTGCTGATGGCTCATCCTTGCCGGGACTAGCAGACTCCCTGCGCCAGCATGGCATCGGCCACCTTGACGAAACCGGCGATATTGGCGCCGCTCTCATAGTTCACGTGGCCCTGCTCCTCTTCACCGTAACGCACACAGGTGGCGTGTATGCTGGTCATGATCCCCTTGAGGCGGGCATCCACCTCCTCCCGTGTCCAGGAGAGGCGCTGGGCATTCTGGCTCATCTCAAGCCCGGAGGTGGCGACGCCCCCTGCATTGGCCGCCTTGCCCGGGGCAAACAGCACCTTTGCCTCATGAAAGACTTTGATGGCGGCGGCGCAGCTCGGCATGTTGGCGCCCTCGGCCACCAGCTGTACGCCATTGGCGACAAGTGCGGTGGCATCTTCTTCCCCCAGCTCGTTCTGGGTGGCGCAGGGCAGGGCTATCTGGGTCGGCAGGTGCCAGGGTGTGCGGCCACTGAAATACTCCAGCCCCTGATCATGGGCATAATCGGCGATACGCTGGCGTTGCTCGTTCTTGAGCTCCATCAATCTGGCGAGTTTGTCGGGGGTGAAACCGTCAGGATCATAGACTGTGCCACCCGAGTCGGAGGCGGTGATCACCTTGGCACCCAGCGCCATCGCCTTCTCGATGGCATATTGCGCCACGTTGCCGGAGCCCGACACAGAGACAGTCATG
The DNA here is from genome assembly GCF_029237345.1 of Aeromonas sp. 2HA2. Lineage (NCBI taxonomy): Bacteria > Pseudomonadati > Pseudomonadota > Gammaproteobacteria > Aeromonadales > Aeromonadaceae > Aeromonas > Aeromonas sp. 2HA2. The sequence continues at coordinate 88,053 of NZ_JAACGB010000005.1, forward strand.
CCCGCCAGCGACTGGTCACGGTTGGCCAGCATGGCCTCGACAAAATAGAGCAGGCCGTAGCCGGTGGCCTCGGGGCGAATGAGGCTGCCCCCAAACGAGAGCCCCTTGCCGGTGAAGATACATTCGGCGCTGTTGGTGAGCTTCTTCATCATGCCTGCCATGTAGCTCACCTCGCGCCCGCCTACCCCGATATCGCCGGCAGGCACATCTGTATTGGCCCCCAGATGACGGTAGAGCTCCAGCATCAGCGCCTGACAGAAGCGCATCACTTCCCCCTCGCTCTTGCCCTTGGGGTCAAAATCGCTGCCGCCCTTGCCGCCACCCATGGGCAGGGTAGTGAGGGCGTTCTTGAAGGTCTGCTCGAAGGCGAGGAACTTGAGCACAGAGAGATCCACAGAGGGATGAAAACGCATGCCCCCCTTGAAGGGGCCGATAGCCGAGCTGTGCTGGATGCGATAGCCGCGATTGACTTGCACCTTACCCTTGTCATCGACCCAGCTTATTCGAAACTGGATAAGTCGCTCCGGCTCCACCAGCCGCTCCAGCAGGCCCTGTTGCAGGTAGCGGGGGTGACGTTCCACGTAAGGCCAGATGGAGGCGATCACCTCGCTCACTGCCTGAATAAATTCCGGTTGATGGGGATTGCGGCTGGCCACCTGGGCCAGAAAATCCGCCTGAGATAGGGAATGACTCATCTGTAACTCCTGTAGTGAATGATGAAATTGGCCTCTTGCCAGAGAAAAGCGCATGCCGTGCATCCAAATTTATGATTTGTGTTGGGGATGAATGCGGACAAAAATTCTATCTTGTACCGAGTTTGCCAACGATTGTTGGATTAGCCGCCGAAAACGACAGAATGCAGACAGGGTCATGGCAAGATAATTCGCGCAGATTTTAATCTTTTTATGCGTTTTTATTTAATAAATAGCAAGGTGCTTCTTTATAGGATGTGGCGTGATGGCAAGCGGGCTGCATATTGTGTGAATGTTACATGCCCGCGCCGAGCGCCGTTTTTCTGTCCGGCCTGCGACCGTATTTTGTGTTTTTTTCTCAGCCCTCTGGATCCTGACCCCGTCGTCTGGTCCGCGTTATCAGGAAATAGGCTTGCGGTATGCGGTGATGAGAGTGGGATCCAGGCACACAGGACCGGAGTGGGTGACAAGTATCCGGCGTGCTGGACGGGGCAATATGCTACTGTATCGGCGTTTTTTGATGGTTAAGCTGGCCTTGGCCTTTTTGAAGATGGAATGGTATGCAGAACTTTGACGAAGTGAACCGGCTGATGCAGCAAACAGCCTCCCTGGCGATGCCGGCACCGGCAACCGTGCAACTGGATGGGGCTATCAGCCTGTGGCAGGTGACCCATGCTGGCTAATGAATCCATGCGCCTGAACAAGTACATCAGCGAGAGCGGCATCTGCTCGCGCCGCGAGGCCGACCGCTTTATCGAGCAGGGCCAGGTCTTTATCAACGGCAAGCGGGCCGGGATCGGCGATCAGGTGTTTGCCGGGGATCTGGTCAAGGTCAATGGTCAGGTGATTGAGGCGCGGGAAGCCGACAGTCTGGTCTTCATCGTGCTTAACAAGCCGGTGGGCATAGTCTCCACCACTGAGGCGGGCGAGAAGGACAACATAGTCGACTTCGTCAACCACAGCACCCGTGTCTTCCCCATAGGGCGGCTCGACAAGGACTCCCAGGGGCTCATCTTTCTGACCAACCACGGCGATCTGGTCAACAAGATACTGAGGGCGGGCAACGATCACGAGAAAGAGTACCTGGTGACCGTCGACAAGCCGGTGACCGATGACTTTATCAAAGGGATGGGGGCCGGTGTGCCTATCCTCGGCGCCGTCACCAAGAAGTGCAAGGTGAAGAAAGAGGCGCCCTTCGTGTTTCGCATCACGCTAGTGCAGGGGCTGAATCGCCAGATCCGCCGCATGTGCGAGCACTTCGGTTTTGAAGTGACCAAGCTGGAACGCATTCGCATCATGAACGTCAGCCTCAAGGGGTTGCCGGTGGGCGAGTGGCGCGATCTGACCGACGATGAGCTGATCGAGCTGTTCAAGCTGATTGAGGACTCCTCCTCCGAAGTGAAACCGGCCAAAGGCGACAAGCCCAAGGTGGCCAAAGCCGCTGTTGCTCAAACCGGCAAAGCGGCGCAAGGCAAAAAGCCGCGCCGGGATGATGACCACGAGATTGGCGGCCGCCCCAATGTGCCGGGCCCTGAGGCCTTCGAGAAGAAGATCCCCGTGGGCAAGGGGGCTGTTGGCAAAGGCGGCGCCGGTAAAGCCGCCGCGGGCAAAGGCAGTGCAGGTAAAGGGGCGCCCAACAAGGGCAGCAAACCGGCCGCAGCCAAACCGCGTGCCGGGCAGTCCGGCCGCCAGAAGAAGGGGCGCTGAGGCGCAACCCTGAGCTGCGTCAGCCTCCCCTTGTTATCCCCCAAAACACCGGCCTCAGGCCGGTGTTTTGGTATCTGCATACAGGGATTACAGCTCGTCGCGGGGTGTGGTGACGTAGTCAGGCAGTGTGCTGATAGCGCGCTCTTCCTGTAACACAGTGGCAGGATCAAGGTTTCCACCCACGTTGCGCGGATCCGTCGGTATGGTGGAGGGGATCACCACCGCCTGCTCCGCCAGGCGCCATCCCAATATGGTTTCGAGGCGTCCACCTTCTTCTTCCGGCCCTGTGATGGCGTCCAGTTGCAGCGGCAAGGGGTGCCCAATCAGGCGACTGACCTCATCAACGGCATCAGGGGACGCCAGTGTCAACGAAGTGGCATAGAGACGGGGCAGGGCGGTACGGGGAACATAGACCCGTAACAGGACGCCATTGCGGATCCGTCCCCGCTCATCTGCGTCCTGATCCTGAGCGTAGCCATAGGCGAGGGCAGGATCCCCTGCGACATAGAAGCCTTGCCAGGGGGCTATCGAGGATTGATCGCGCTCGTGAACACCTTCAAACACTATGCTGTGGGCCGCTTCGATAAAGGTGCCGTGATAGCCGACAAAGGCATAGCCACTGTCAATCAACTGTTGATGGGCCTGGCTTAGACGGGCCATCGACCAATTCTGGGTGCCAGCCGTTGTAAAACGGACGCTCTCCCCCTCACCCAGGAAGCTGGCACCATTCGGATAATCTCGCTCTTGCAGGGCATTGGCACTGTCGGCCGGAGAAAGGCAATTGAGATCTGCCGCCGGACAGGTGAGATTGACCACATCGGCGCTGGCGGCTTGCTCTTGAGTATTGTCTGCACTCTGTCGGGTAAAGGCGTCACTCTGGGCGGCTGCCATGGTCAGGGCCAGTCGCGCCTGGGCCGGGTTTTCCCGGATGGCTTGTGCCAGCTGCCCTCGGGGTGTTGAACCATCCTCGGGAGTGGTGTGGCTCAGCGCCTGGGCAATCACGGAATCAAGCTGGGACCATGGCAAGTGTGTCAGGACATAAAGGGTGATCAGATTGTGGACCGGGTAGCCGCATTGGCTCAGTTCTTCCCAGCCTCTGGGTTGACGACTGCGCGCCAACGCTTCGAGCGGAATGGCACACACCTGATGGGTGGTCAGGGCTGCCAGGCTGTCGGCCTTGGCAAAATGAAGGCGATGGCTGATGGCGGTAGGGACAATATGGGTGTCGTGAGAAGCCGGAGCCCCAGCCAGTATCCGATAAACCTTGCCTTCCCAGGTATCGCCCAGATTACAGCTGCGCTGAGATAGATAGTTGTAAACCGCATCCAGCGGGTCCAACAGGCAAAGCACCTTGCCGGTATGCCACTCGCTCCAGCGCTTTTGGCGACTGTGATGGGTCGGCGCGGCCACGAAGCCGACTCCCGCAGCGCTGAGGGTGAGCGTGCGGTTGACCTCGTTGTTTTCAACATGTCTGACATAGAGTGTCGCGTTTTTTGCCATGTTGCGCAGCAGAGCGTCACTGACTTCGATGCTGTAAATGGGGGATATATGGCTGATGTCGGAGCCTGCATCCAGTTCATGGAAGAAGACCTTGATGCTGGCGGGCGCTTCATCCCCGACGGGCACCAGCCAGTGCAGGGACCAACTGCCCTTCCCCTGTCTGTGGTAGCTGTAACTGCGAGGCTCCTTGCCTGCGGTGGCGCTGGTTAGCGTGATGCTTGAGCCATCGCTGCGCAGGGTCAGGGCATTGTCGATGGCGAGTTTGAGGCTGTTGCTTCCTTCACCCAGCACCATGGAGTAGTGCAATACGCCTTGTTCTGCTTGTTCATCAAGCAAAGTGGAGAGATCGAGTTGGCTGGATCTGACACCTTGGCCAAGGTCCAGGTTGCAGCGGGTTGCGCACTCCTGCCAAAGATTGAATGACTCTTCCGCCATGGCCGGTGAGATGACACCGCCTAACATGGCCAAGCCACTGAGTAGAGAAGCCCATTTTGCATTTTTCCGCATGTTTTTACCTTCTGGTGATATCAGGGCCACTGGTGTGTGGCGTTGTCTTCCTTGGTGATTACGACATCATCCCTGCCAGACGAAATGAGAATTATGCTCGTCTGAGCTCCTCACCATAACGGCCCATAATGCTGGGGCAACCCTCCATATGGGGTCGGTTAATATGTTTAAAATCAATGTGATATGAAATCATCTGTTGATGATGTACACAGCTGGCAGTGGTGAGGGGCATGATGGCAACCGTTTTGCCAGCGAGGAAGCGGGCAGGCAGGAGACATCCTCACCCGGTCGGTGTGAGGATGTGCTGACGCAGAAGGGTCAATTGACGGCGACGGGGTTGGGGGCCGGCTTGGCCAGCCCCATTACGCTGGGGTAGCCGCGGGGATCCAGGCGCAGCACCAGCAGGCTCATCAGCGCCAATCCCCCCAGTTGCCACTGCCAGGCGGCCGCGAAGTCGCCACTCAGATGATGGAGGCGGGCCGCAACCCAGGGGCCGGTTGCTGCCAGCATAAAGCCGAATCCCTGCATCAGGGCGCTGAGGGTACCGGCGCGGCGTGGGTCGGGCAGGTGATCCAGCGCTATCACCATGATGAGGGAAAAGCTGCCGCCAAGCCCGGCGCCGCACAGCATGCACCAGAGGATGGGGGCGGCTTGTGGCGCGAGCCAGAGGCCGCCAAATCCTGCTACCTGCATGATGATGGCAAGGCCCATCCAGGGGCGGCGATCTGTGTTGCGTGCCGCCAGCAGGGGCAGGCCGAGACCGCTGGCTGTCTGGGCCAGCGCCAGCCAGGCCACCAGCTCGCCCCCTTGCTGGGCGCTCCACCCTTGCGCCATATAGGCGGGCGCAAGCCAGGCGACGACGATGCCGTAGCCGCTGTTGATGATGCCAAAGCAGCCTATCAGCAACCAGCTGCGGGGCAGGGTGATCAGCCGCTGCTCACCGTGGGGAATAGCCACCACGGCGGCGCTTGGCAGGCGGACTTTCCACGCCAGCCAGACCATGGCCAACAGCACCGGCAGACTCCACAGAGCGAGCGCCCGCGACCAGTCGAGGCTTGCCGCCAGTTGCGGGGTGAGGCTGGCTCCCAGCGCTCCGCCCCCCATCATGCAGGCCGAGAAGATCCCCATCACCAGTGGCACCTTGTGGGCGAAGCTCTGCTTGATAAGGCCGGGTAGCACCCCTTGCACCAGCGCCGAGCCGAGGCCACAAAGCGCCGCGCTGGCGATCAGCAGGGCGCCGCTTTGGGCATCAAAGCGCATGGCGTTTCCCATCCCCAGCAGCAAGAGAGCAGCCCCCAGCAGTTGGCTTGGACCCGTGAAGCGGCGCAGGCCAGGGGTTATCAGCACGCCGACCCCAATGAGCCAGAGGGGCAGCAGGGTGAGCCAGGCCAGGGTATCCATGCCGAGGCCAAGGCGGTTGTCTATTGCTTGGGCCAGCGGCCCTATGGCGGTGAGAAAGGGACGCAGATTGAGGCCAATCAGGATCACCAGCACCAGCAGGGCCAGCGTCTGCTTGCTGTGGTGCAGGGTGCTGGCGGGCAGGTCCTTACTCATGGGCTGGTTCCGCCTCTGAGTTGTCTCCATAGAGCGCGGCGGCGCCGAGGGAGACTGGCAGTTTGATGAGGGGCAGAGGTGGCGGGCTGAGGGGCAGTCGCAGCTTGTCATAGCTCGATGTGCTGTCAAAGCCGAAGGGGGCCGCATCATGGTTATCAAAGGCGTAATAGACGGCGCGGATACCGTTCATCACCAGCGCACTCAGGCACATGGGGCAGGGGTGGCCGCTGGCATAGACGATGGCGCCCGCCAGCGGCCCGGATTGGCTGGCCTGGCGCAGGGCTTCCAGCTCCGCATGGCGGGTGGGGTCACCCTCCAGATGCATGGCATTGACGGCGCTTGCCACCAGTCGGTCATTTTGCACCAGCAGGGCTGCGAAGGGGCGACCTCCTCGCTGCCGATTCTGCAGGGCCAGTTGCAGCGCCTGCTCCAGCCACTCTGGATGGGAAGGGGCCGTGAGGGCGGTCAGCGACGAGACAAGGTAGGAGCCTGAGGGCTCGGCAGGAGAGTGGGGCATAAGAGAAACCTTGAACCTATAGGGGAGCAGACCAGCCTAGTGGTGCCATCAATCATTTGGAAATTAAATGATAGAATGACATCCAGTAATTTCGTAAATGGATAATGCCATGCTGGATCCCCTGTTGCTGCGCAGCTTCGTCGCCATCATAGACACGGGCAGCTTCACCCGTGCCGGTGAGCGGGTACACCTGACCCAGTCCACCATCAGCCAGCAGATACGGCGCCTCGAGCAGCAGCTCGGCTGCCCGCTGCTGGACAGAAGTGGTCGTCAGGTGGTGACCACGGCGGAAGGTGAAAAGCTGTTGGGGCTGGCCCGCCGCATTCTGGCGTTGCTGGCAGAAGCCGAGGCACAGGTGACAGAAGCGAGCCTGCAATTGAGCCTGGGGGTGCCGGAGGATTTCGCCGCCGGCGCCATTGCCCCCGTGTTGGCCGCGTTTGCCCGCCAATATCCACAGGTGCGGCTGGAGGTACAAAGTGGCCTCAGCCACGGGATTTGGCAGCGCTTCGAGGCCGGTGAGCTGGATCTGGCGCTGGTCAAGCAGGGCCGGGGGCGAGGAGCACCACTCGCCAGCTGGCGTGAACCCCTGGCCTGGGTCGACAGCCGCGACTGGCCTGCCTGTGATCGGGATCCCCTGCCGCTGGTGGTGTTCCCAAGTGAAGGGCTCTATCGACGCCAGATCACGGATGCGCTCGATGGCCTCGGGCGGCGTTGGCGCATCGCTTATGTGAGTGCCAGCCTCGCCAGCTTGCAGGGTGCGGTGAGCGCCGGGATCGGGGTCAGTCTGCTGCCAACACGTCTGCTGCAACCGGATCAGGTGGCCCTTTCGCACTGGCCCAGGATCAATCCGGTCGAGTTGGCCCTGCACCTGGGGGCGGAGCGGGGCGAACCCCTGGCCCGCCTCAGCGAGGCCCTGATCGCCCTGTGTGACCAGGTGATGGGGCCTGCCTGAATGGGTCGGGCGCGCTGTTGAGGGGCCCGCCTCAGGCCATGGCCTGGCGCGGCACAACGGCGAGCCAGAGTTCCACTTCGCCGCTGCCGGTGTGGGGGTCATATTCGGCGCCATATCGCTCGAAGTCGGGCTGGTGGGCAGACTGGTAATCCGATTGCGCCAGCCAGTCCAGCGCCTGCTGCCAGGTGTTTGGCATGGTCGAGACATGACCCTGATGCAAAAAGACGGCATAGGTCTGGGGCTGGATGCGCATCCGCCCCAGCGTCTTGGGCAGTACCTCCAGCGCGGCGACTTCCACCGCACACATATATTCGCATTCCGTGGCGGTCACGCCGCAAATGACGCCATAGGCATGCTCCCCCAGCTGGCCCGGCAGCGGACCCAGGGCGCTGAAATCGCGCCACTGACCGCCGAAGTCGGCGTGCGCGAAGGCATGATGGCGACGCAGGCCGCCAAACAGCATGGGGCGGCCACTTTCGAAACGGATGGGATCTGTCATCTTGCCTCCTGTGCGGGGTGAGGTCAGTGATCCTTGCCTTCCTTGAGCTTGCGTTGATAGTCCTCGGACACGATGGCCAGCGCCGCCAGCGCCAGCGCCGGATCGATCCGGTTGGTTTCCAGCAGCTCGATAAGATCCACCGCCAGCTTGACCTCGGGCGGGGCATTTTCCAATGACATGACAGACTCCGTAATGGGAAAAGCGCCATTATACAGAGCCGCACCCGGATAGGGACCGGCCCTGTATCACGGGCGATGAAGGGCTCAGAGGTGCTGACGCATCTCCTTGTCTATCTCTTCGCGCAGGGCCATCAGTTTTTTGGCGTATTGCTGCAAGCTCAGATCGGCGGCCGAGACAGGTTGCCACTGGGGCACCCTGGTCGGCGTGCCCGTCTCGTCCATGGCGACGAAGATGATGATGCAGTGGGTGGTCTTGTGGCGCTGCCGGTCCGCTGGATGGCGGCTGTAGACATCCACCGCCAGGTGCATGCTGGTGGTGCCAGTGTGGATCACCTGGGCGTGTACTTCCACAAGCTGGCCTATCTGGATGGGCCGCAGGAAGCGGATCCCCCCCACGTAGACGGTGACCGCATAGCCGCTGCACCAGCCGGCGGCGCAGGCGTAACCGGCCTGATCGATCCACTTCATCACCATGCCGCCGTGTACCTTGCCGCCAAAGTTCACGTCGGCGGGCTCTGCCAGAAACTGCAGGGTCAGCTCGCGGGGTGGGGTCATGCTCTCTCCTTGTCTTGACATGGTCGCGGTGCCGGTTGGTTCATTGGCGCCATGGCGGGCCTGAGAAGCTGGCCAGCATTTATGTCAGGTATACCGCGAATGGCGACAAGATGCACAGCGCCTGGCGTGATATTGGGCGCGTATTCACTCTTGGTTCATAAACTCGGCGCAAGCATGGGGGGTCAATTGCGAGGAGTCATGATGAAACAAATGCTGGATCAGTTGTTGGGCGCTGGCAAAGGTTGGCTCAACGAAGGCGGCGACAGCCGTAAGGCGCAGATGAAGGGTGTGGCGCAGGGCGGCCTGGCTGCCGGTGCCATGGCCTTGCTGCTCGGCAACAAGAAGATCCGCAAATATGGCGGCAAGGTGGCGGCGGTGGGCGGTGCAGCGGCCCTCGGCGGGCTGGCCTACAAGCTTTATCAGGATTGGCAGGCCCAGCAGTCGAGCCCGGCGCAGCCGACCCAGCCCCTCGATACCTTGCAGGGCAATGCGCTGGATGCCCGTGCAGCCTTGCTGGTCCGCGCCATGGTGGCGGCCGCACGGGCCGACGGTCATATCGACAGTGCCGAGCGCGAGAAGATCCAGCAGTACCTGACCGAGCAGGGGCAAAGTGACACGGCGCGCTGGATTGACACCGAGCTTGCCCGCCCCCTCGACCCCCATGCCCTGGCGCGTGAGGTGACCGACATGGAGCTGGCCACCGAGGTGTACCTTGCCTCCCTGCTCGCCATCGAGACGGATCACTTTATGGAGCGCGGTTATCTCGACGAGCTGGCCCGTGCGCTCAAGCTCGATGACAACCTCAAGAGCAGCATAGAGCGGCAGGTAGCCCAGCTGAGCGCTCCCGCCTGACAGGAACCAATACCATCGATAGCCGATAACGCCCCTGTCATGGGGCGTTGTTGTGTGTGCATCTTGCTGCCATCAAACTGCACTCGGATACGATTGACCCTTTTTGTTGTCGGTGACTCCCCCTATGATAAGCCGTTCCCCGCAGGCTAAAGTGGGGATCACTTTGTCAGCAGCAAGCCATGCAAGGAGCATCCATTGGAAATACGCAGGGCAGCAGAGAGCGATATTGACGCCATTGTCGAACTGAATCGGCAAATAGGCTTGATGCACTTTGAGCATGTGCCGCAGGTGTTTTGTGCTCCTTCTGTCGAGGAGCGAGATTTTCTGCTCAATACCATCAGAAACGAAGGCCGTCTGTTTTGTGTTGCCGTGGATAATGAGCAGGTGTTGGGGTTTCTGAGCGCAAGAATCGACATCAATGAAGCCATCCCCTTTCTCACCAAGTTGCCCATCTGTCACATCAGCTCTGTGGTGGTGGATGAAAACCACAGATCCAAAGGTATAGGCAAGGCGCTGATTGACCATTGCGATGGCTGGGCCAAGGCCCATGATGCCAGCCAGATCAAGCTGGAAGTCATGTCATTCAATGAGAGAGCCAAGTCGCTTTACGAGTCCCTCGGCTTTAAACGACAGTCTGAAATTTATGCCAGATAGCCCCATGGATCAGGCTCGCTGCGGAGCCTCTTGGCTGTACGGATAGCCGTCGACCAGGCCCCAGTCACGGGGCCTTGTGGTTTCCGGCATCCAGATGGGGCGCAAGCTGCTGGTGAATAAGTTCGGCCAGCTGGGCGAGGGCGGTTTCCAGTTGGGGGCTCCAGGGATGGGAGCTGTTGAGGCGCAGGCAGTGGTTGTACTGCCCCTGACTGGAGAAGAGCGCGCCGGGCGCCAGTGAAAAGCCGCAGGTGAGCGCCCGGGCGTGCAGTGCCCGGCTGTCGAGACGGGTGTCAAATTCCAGCCAGAGGAAGTAGCCGCCATCGGGGGCGCTGATGCGCACTTCATCCGGAAAGAGGCGCAGCAGGGCGGCCCGCATCTGTTGCTGGCGCTGGGCCAGGGTGTGGCGCAGACGGCGAAAATGGGCATCTACCCCGCCCTGGCGCAACATCTCGGCCAGTGCCAGCTGGCTTGGCACATTGGTCGACAGGGTCGACATCAGTTGCAGCCGCTGAATGCGCTCGGCATGGGGCCCCGCCACCACCCAGCCGACCCGAAAGCCAGGGGCCAGGCATTTGGAAAACGAGCTGCACAGCAGGCTGTCGCCCCGCACATCCCAGCACTTGAGCGGTTTGGGCCGTTCACGGCCAAAGTAGAGATCGGCGTAGACGTCGTCCTCCACCAGTGGCACCTCATGCTGGCTCAGCAACTGCATCAGCGCCTGCTTGTGGCCGTCTGGCATTGTGTGGCCCAAGGGGTGCTGCACATTGCCCATCAGCCAGCACGCCTTGATGGGGCGCTGGGCCAGCGCCTCGGCCAGCAGGGCGAGATCGATGCCCACCCCCGGGATCACGGGGATCTCCACCGCATTGAGTTTCAGCCTCTCTATGGCCTGCAGGGCGCCATAGAAAGTGGGGGATTCCACCACCACCCAGTCCCCCGGCTCTGTCAGTACCTGCAAGCTCAAGGAGAGTGCCTCCATGGCCCCGGTTGTGATGATGATCTCCTGCGGGCTCACCGCCAGGCCATCACTGGCGTAGCGCTGGGCGATGGCGCGGCGCAGCGCCTCGTTGCCGGGAGGCAAATCGGCTACCGTGCTGAAGGGATCGAGTTTGCGCATGCAGCTCGCCAGTGCCCGCCCGAGCTGGGGATGGGGGAACAGGGTCGGATCGGCCACCGACATGCCAAGGGGCACCAGTTCCCGCGACTTGCTCGCCTGCAGCACCTCGAACACCAGATCGTTGATGTCCACCGAGCCTGTGTAGTGCGCTTGCTGCTGTGCGCTGGCTCGCAGCGGGGAGGGGGCGGCCTTGACGTAGTAGCCGGACTGGGGTCGCGCCAGTATGAGACCGCGGCTTTCCAGCAGCTGATAGGCCTGCAGCACCGTCATGGGGCTCAGATGGTGGATCTTGCAGCTCTGGCGGATGGAAGGAATGCGCTCCCCCGCTTGCCAGACGCCGCTCGCTATCTGTTGCTGCAACTGATCTGCCAGCTGGCCGTAGAGGGACATGGAGTACCCAAACTGTTATAGGTGTAATTCACTATAACTGCATCTGTTATAGGTGTCATGACCCATGGTGTACTTAACGGACGAGAACCTGTCTGTTAAATGCAACATAGAGAGTCATGCATGATAAGCCTGGATGATGTGGTCAGCCTGTCCCGAATACAGTTCGGTGCGACGGCGATGTTCCATTTTCTGTTTGTGCCCCTCACTCTGGGGCTGTCCTGGATCCTGGTGATCGCCGAGTCGGCCTACGTGATGACCGGCAAGGTGATCTACAAGGACATTACCCGCTTCTGGGGCAAGCTGTTTGGTATCAACTTCGTGATGGGAGTGACCACGGGGATCACCCTGGAGTTCCAGTTCGGCACCAACTGGGCTTACTACTCCCAGTATGTGGGGGACATCTTCGGTACCCCGCTGGCGGTGGAGGGGCTGATGGCCTTCTTCCTGGAATCCACTTTGGTCGGCCTCTTCTTTTTCGGCTGGGACAAGCTCTCCCGTGGTCAACACCTGCTGGTGACCATGCTGGTGGCGCTCGGCTCCAATCTCTCCGCGCTCTGGATCCTCATTGCCAACGGCTGGATGCAAAACCCGGTGGGCGCCGAGTTCAACCCCGTCACAATGCGCATGGAGCTGGTGGATATCGCCGCCGTGCTGTTCAACCCTGTGGCTCAGGTCAAGTTCGTGCATACGGTGGCGGCGGGTTATGTGGCGGCCTCCCTGTTCGTGATGGGGATCAGCAGCTGGTATCTGCTGCGCCGCATGGAAGTACGTTTCGCCCTGCGATCCTTCGCCATCGCTTCGGGCTTTGGTCTGGCCGCCATCCTCTCGGTCATCATACTGGGTGACGAGTCGGGCTATACCTCGGGGGAGGCGCAGAAGGTCAAGCTCGCCGCCATCGAGGCGGAGTGGGAGACAGAGCCAGCCCCGGCCGCCTTCACCCTGTTCGGCTGGCCCGATCAGGATGCCGAGACCACCCATGCCGCCGTCAAAATCCCCTACCTGATGGGCATCATAGCCACCCGTTCCCTCGATGAGGTGGTGACCGGCATCAAGGATCTCAAGGTGCAGCACGAGGCGCGGATCCGCAGCGGCATGCTGGCTCATGATGCGCTGGAAGCGCTGCGGGCAGATGGCAACAACGCAGCCGCGCAGGCCACCTTCGAGCGTCACCGTCATGATCTCGGTTACGGCCTGCTGCTCACCCCCTATGCCAGGGAGATCGGCAAAGCAGATGAAGGGGCCATTGCCAGGGCCGTGGCGGACTCAATCCCGCAAGTGGCGCCACTGTTCTGGAGCTTCAGGCTGATGGTGGGGATTGGCATAGTGCTGCTGGTGCTGTTTGCCGCCTCTTTCCTGCAACTGTGTCGTGGCAGACTGGTGCAGTCGCCGCGCCTGCTCAAAGTACTGTTCTGGAGCATACCCCTGCCCTGGATTGCCATAGAGGCGGGCTGGTTCGTGGCCGAGTTCGGCCGCCAGCCCTGGACCATCAGCGACGTGCTGCCGGTGTCTGCCTCCGTCTCCTTGCTGCAACCGGGCCAGCTCTGGTTCAGTCTCATCGCCATTTGTCTCATCTACACCAGCCTGCTGGTGGTAGAGCTGTTCTTGTTGCGTCATGTGATCCGCAAAGGGCCTGCCAGCCTGCAGACGGGTCGTTATCAAGGTGAAGTGTTGCAAAACGGGAGTCCTGCCTGATGGATTACGAAACCCTGAAATTGGTCTGGTGGGGGCTGGTGCTCTTCATGCTCATCGGCTTCGTGGTGATGGATGGCTTTGACTTGGGGGTTGGCCTGCTGTTGCCCCTGGTCGGCAAAACAGACGATGAGCGGCGGGTGCTGCTCAACAGTGTGGGCCCTGTGTGGGAGGGCAATCAGGTGTGGCTGATTGCCGGTGCAGGCGCCCTGTTTGCCGCCTGGCCCCTGGTCTATGCCGCCGCCTTCTCGGCGCTCTACGTGCCCTTCATGTTCCTGCTGTTTGGGCTTTTTCTGCGCCCGGTCGGCTTTGACTATCGCAGCAAGCTGGCCTCACCCCGCTGGCGACGCTGGTGGGACAGAGCCCTGGTGACGGGAGCCCTGCTGCCGACCCTGGTGTTTGGTGCGACGCTCGGTTTTCTGCTGCAAGGCTTGCCGTTTCGCTTCGACGCTGCCCTGCGCATCCACTACGGTGCCTTTGAGTTTCACTGGCCCTTGTTGTTGACCTGCATGGGCACGGCACTGGCCCTGCTGATGCTGCACGGTGCCAGCTTCTTGCAGTGCAAGACGCAAGGGATCATCGCCGAGCGCTGCGCCCGTCAGAGCCTCTGGCTCGGCCCCCTTGCCAGTGGCCTGTTTGCCCTCGGCGGCGTCTGGCTCAGCCAGATGGCGGGTTACCAGATCAATGAGATAGGTGATCTCAATGGTGCCCTCACGCCGCTGATGAAGCAGGTGGGGCTGGCGCCGGCGGGTTGGTTCACCAACTTCCTGTCGCACCCCTGGCTCTGGAGTGTGCCGGTCCTCGGCCTCTTGCTGCCAATGGTGAGCACGCTGGCAAGCAGTTTTGGCCGGGCGCGGCTGGCCATCCTTGCCAGCGGCGGTGCCTGCGCCACCATGATGCTGACCATCGCCATCGCCCTGTTCCCCTTCGTACTGCCCTCGTCGCTGGATCCGTCGAGCAGTCTGACCCTGTGGGATGGCACCTCCAGCGAGCGCACCCTCTTCATCATGCTGGGGATAGTCGCCGTGCTGATGCCCATCAATATCGGCTACACCCTCTGGGTCTACCGGGTGGTGCGGGGCAAGGTGAGCACCCAGCAGGTGCGCCAGCACGGCCATAGCCTCTACTAACTCAACTAAAGGGACATCTCGACTATGTGGTATTTTACCTGGATATTGGGGCTGGGGTTTGCCCTGCTGTGCGGCTTGGTCAACCTGCTCTGGCTGGAGGCCCGCTGGGCCGCTGACGAGGATCTCAAGGAGTCTTGAGTCCGCTATAGCTTTTTTGGATATGGAAAAGGCCGACACCCAGTGTCGGCCTTTTGTCTGCACAAGGGTTTAGAGTGCCAGCGCCAGTCTGGCTTCGCGGCGCTCGCTGACATGGGTCAGCCCATAGGCCAGCAGCACGATAAGGGCGCCAATCCAGGGTGTGTGCATCAGGCCCAGGTGTTCCACCACCAGGCCACCCACCACGGATCCCAGTGCTATGCCGACGTTGAAGGCGGCGATGTTGAGGCCGGAGGCGACATCCACCGCATTGGGGGTATGGCGCTCGGCCTGTTGCACCACCAGCACCTGCAAGCCTGGCACGTTGCCAAAGGCAAAGGCGCCCCACACCAGCACGGTCAGCACCGCCAGCACAGGGTGTGGCGCAGTGAAGGTGAGAGTGAGCAACACCAGCGCCAGACCACCGAACAGCAGTTTCAGGGCGGGCAGGGGGCCCAGTCGGTCTGCCAGCTTGCCACCCCAGATATTGCCAAAGGCTACAGAGACACCGTACACCAGCAGGATCAGGATCAGGCTCACGGCACCGGCACCAAAGCCGCTCACCTGCTGCAAGATGGGAGCGAGGAACGTAAAGGCGGTGAAGGCGCCGCCGTAACCCAGGGCTGTCTTGGCATACACCAGCAGCAGCGGTTTCTTGGTCAACACGGCGAGCTGTTCGCGGATGGTCGAGGCCGCCCCCTTGGGCAGGTTACTCGGGATCAGCAGCAGGCTGCCTACCATGGCGATCAGCCCCAGCAGGCTCACCACCAGAAAGGTTTCACGCCAGCCAAACACCTGACCAATCCAGGTGCCGAGTGGCACACCAGTCACCAGCGCCACTGTCAGGCCGCTGAACATGATGGCGATGGCGCTCGCCGCCTTCTCTTTGGCTACCAGGCCGGTGGCTATGGTGCTGCCCACCGAGAAGAAGACCCCGTGGGCCAGACCGGTCAGCACCCGAGCGACGATCAGGCTCTCGTAACCCGGTGCCTGCCAGGCCAGCAGGTTGCCGGCGGTAAAGAGCGCCATCAAGCCCACCAGCAGCCACTTGCGCGGCAACTTGCCAGCGAACGCAGTCAGCAGCGGCGCGCCTATGGCCACCCCCATTGCATAGATGCTGACCAGCAGGCCCGCCGAGGGGAGCGAGACATTGAGTTGTTCTGCAATGGTGGGAATAAGCCCCACGATCACGAATTCGGTGGTACCGATCGCAAAGGCACTCAGGGTGAGGGCAAATAATGCCAGTGGCATACAAACTCCTTGGATAGGGACTCCCGACGGGAGAAGGTGGCCAGTATGCCGAGTCGCTTTGGTGGCAAAAATGACGGTAACGTCAAATTACTTTTGCCAAATCAGCATCAATAGGCGACTCTGCTGTGCCCCGTTCGACCAAGGATGACGGCAGGCCGGGAGCGTGAAGGCGAGATAAAGAGGGTTTGAGAAAAGAAGTCTTGAGAAAAGAGGGGAAAGGCGGAGAGGAAAGCTGGGGGTGGGCATGGCTGGTGGCTAGCCGGGGTCAGGATTGGAAGAGGGGTAACAAAAAACGGGAGGCATTGTGCCTCCCGTTTTGGTGCTTTCTGGCGCTGTCGTCATGGGGGAGTCCCTATGATTCTCACGCCTTCCAAGGGGGCCTTTACTCTCCCTTGAGCAGGGAAAGTTCGTGAGGGCCGAGTTTAGTCCCAGGCCGGCGCAAAGTCGGGGTCGGCGCAGCGTTCACCCCGCTCCAGGGTGGCGATCTGGGCCATCTCTTCACTGCTCAGGGAAACCTCGAGGGCGGCCAGATTGGCGGCTTGATGCTCCCGCTTGGTGGAGCTCGGGATCACCGTCATGCCCTGGGCCAGTAGCCATGCCAACGACACCTGGGCTGCCGACACCTTGTGGTACTTGCCTATCTCCATCAAGATCGGCTCACTCAGCACCTTGCCGTAAGCCAGCGGCATATAGGCGGTGATGGCGATGCCCTGCTCCTGGCAGAATTCCACCACCTTGCGGTTTTGCAGCAAGGGGTGGATCTCTACCTGCTGGTGAGCGATGGCGCCGGGACCCAGAATGGCGATGGCTTCTTTAAGCTGGGTAACCGTGAAGTTGGAGACCCCAATCCCCCGGGTCAGGCCCAGGGATTTGGCTTCGGCCAGCTGCTCCAGATAGACCGCCATCGGCACCTCGTCGTTGGGGGAGGGCCAGTGAATGAGCGCCAGATCCAGATAGTCGGTGCCCAGCTTTTCAAGGCTGGTTTTCAGGCTAGGGATCAGCTTGCCTTCGGCAAACTCGCTGGTCCACACCTTGGTGGTGAGGTAGATATCCGAGCGGGGCACCGAGGTCGTCGCCAGCACCTCGCCCACTTCGCTTTCGTTGTCGTAAATCTGGGCGGTATCGATATGGCGATAGCCGAGCGCCAGGCCGGTGTTCAGGGTCGCAAGCAGTGGCTCACCTTTCAGGCGAAAGGTTCCCAGACCCATGGCAGGCATTTTCATCATCAATTTCCTCAAATGGGGTGTTTGGCCCTTGCCCAGAGCAAAGGCGTTGGTTTGGTGCAAAGGCCGTGGCGGCGGTGCAAGTTGGCAGCGCCATCGTCAACGAGTCTCGGGGTATTCAGGCCGGCAGTCGGCGGTAATTGCGAATATTGCTGCTGGCAAACCAGGGCTCGGCCGTGGCGATAAAGTCGAGGAAGTGAGATTGCTGCTGGTGGGCCTTGAGCGCGGCTTCGCTCTCCCACTCTTCGTGCAGCATCCAGCCATGGGGATTGTCCCTATCCTGATGCAGCTGGTAGCGCTGGCAGCCCGCCTCTTGCAGGGTGGCTGCAATCAGCGGCTCAAGGGCGGTCCGAAACTGGGCGGAAAATTCGGGTTTGGCTTCAAGTTGGGCAATCACAATCACGGGTGATGACATCTGAACCTCCTTGCTAAAACGAAGGTCAGTATGCCTGCCGCAAGGGGAGGGGAATAGGGCAACAGTCGCAAAACACTATTGAGAAAAGAGCAGCAATGAAAGAGCAGACGCTGCGCCAGAGGCCGATATGGGTGAAGGGTTAATAAGGGGGAAATAGAGAAGGGGACGGTTGGCGCGCCCCCTTGCCATCAGGCATTGGCCGGTTCGGACCAGACCGCAAACTCGTTGCCGCTGGGTTCGACAAAGTGGAAGCGGCGGCCACCGGGGAAGTCAAACAGCGGGCGGTTGAGGGTGCCGCCATGCTGGCTCACCTTGGCCTGGGTTGCCTCTATATCGGTGCTGTAGAACACCAGCAGGGCCCCCCCCTGAGCCGTGTGGCTGCACAGATCCGCTTTATAGAAACCACCATCCAGCCCCTCATCGGCAAAGGCGCAGTAGTCGGGACCGTAATCGACAAACTGCCAGCCAAATACGGCTTGAAAGAAGGCTTTGGTGGCCGCGAGATCACTGGCCGCAAACTCCACATAGTGAATCGCCCCCAGTTCCCTAGACACCTCAGAGCCTTAAAATGAGGCAACTATTGGAGGTGTTATGACCCGTCAGCGTTATCCAGAAACATTCAAAATCGAAGCGGTTAAACAAGTCACCGAGCGCGGGCGGCCTGTGGCTGATGTTGCACGAGCCCTCGGGGTATCCAGCCACAGTCTGTATGCCTGGCTCAAGCAGTACGGTAAGCCCGCTGACCAGCAGCACGAAGAGTCTGCCTTGCAAGCCGAGATACGCCGTCTGAAAGCCGAACTGCGCCAAGTCACCGAGGAGCGCAACATTTTAAAGGAGGCCGCCGCGTACTTTGCCAGCGAGTCAAGGAAAGGTACGCGTTCATAACCTCCCGACTCGACCGGTACTGTGTCGTTACCCTGTGCCAGACCCTGGGGGTTCACCGAAGTGGCTTCTATGCGTGGTTGAAACAGCCCGCGTCGCCACGGCAGCAGGAGGACGAACGACTGACCGGATTGGTCAAGCAATCCTGGCTGGAAAGTGGTGCTGTCTACGGTTATCGCAAGATCCATCGCGATCTTCGTGACTTGGGGGAAGCCTGCGGCAAGCACCGTGTGGCCAAATTAATGAAGCAGGAGGGGCTGCGTTCACAAACGGGCTATCAACGCCGTAAGGGGCATTATGGAGGCAAGAGCCCACAGGCGGCCCCAAACACGCTGGCACGTCAGTTTAAGGTGCCAGCCCCCAACATCTCCTGGGTGACTGACATTACCTGCATCCGCACTCAAGAAGGGTGGCTGTATCTGGCGGTGGTGCTCGACCTGTTCTCTCGCCAGATCATCGGTTGGGCGATGAGGCCACGTATGACGGCAGACTTGGCGGTTGATGCGTTATTGATGGCCGTCTGGCGGCGCAAGCCCAAGCAGGCGGTACTGGTGCATTCGGATCAGGGCAGCCAGTTTACCGGTGGTGAATGGCAGGACTTTCTGAAGGCTCACAACCTGAGTTGCAGTATGAGCCGACGTGGCAACTGTCACGACAACGCTGTCGCCGAGAGCTTCTTTCAGTTACTCAAACGGGAGCGGATCAAGCGCAGGATTTACCCGACAAGAGACGAAGCACGCAGCGACGTATTTGATTATATCGAGATGTTTTACAACCCAATCAGGCGCCATGGTTCCAATGATGGGCTGTCGCCGGTAGAGTTTGAAAAGCAGTTCAATGTTCAACAACAGAGTGTCTAGAAAACCCGGGGCGATTCATAGTTCAGTTTTTCATGGGTTTTCATATGGGTTATCTCCGTTGGTGTCGCTGCACAATATTACGAGTTAGCTGCGACAGGCTGCAGCAATTGATGACTGGATCAGTTCTTCATAGATATCCGCTTGTCCAGCTGGCAGGAGTTGCCGGTGAATCTCGCGACGTTTGGCGGTATTGCAGAGTCTTTCGGCTAACCAGCCGGTCAGATAGATCGATGATAGACAACCTCCTGCGGTGGCGATATTGCCCTCAACCACCAGTGGTTTATCTTGCACATCTACCCCCAGGGTGAGCAGGGCAGGCTTGGCATCCGGATGTGTCGTGGCTTGCTTGCCATCGAGCAGACCCAGTTTCGCCAAAATAAAGGAGCCTGCGCAGATCGAACCAATCAACTGTTTTGCAGGATCCAGTTTGAAAGAGGACATAAATTGCGGGTCGGCCAGCACGGCCGGAATACCTTGTTGTCCACTACAGAAAATGACGGCGTCGGCATCATTAGCTGCCATAAGATGGTCATCGGTGGTGACAGTGTTACCCAGTACGGAATGGTGGCTTGGCTTGGTGCCCAGTACTTTCACCACCCAGTCGTGCCTGGTTCTGCCAAGAATGTCTTTTATCAAGAAAAAATCGATGTCGGTAAAATCGTCAAAAAGAACAATGGCGATGGTATGCATTCGAGCTTCCTGCTGTTTTGTCTGGGGGAAATGAGCGATGGTGGGAGTAGGCTATTTGAATTCTTCACCATGGCTTTCCAGTCGTTCCCAAGGGATCAATTTCAGCTGCTTGCACCTAAGCCAGAGCCAACTTGCCATCAAAATACCGAATAATCCGGCAAACAGGGCTGTTTGGCGCAGTGCAAATAGCGGATCCATCCCCATGGGTTGCCAGCTGAAAAACCACATAAACAAGCCCCAGATCAGCCCGGCGCTCACGCCAAACCAGAGCGTATTGCTTAGCCAGCCCTGATAGTGAGGCGGTTTGACTGGGCAACCCAGCCTGCGCAGCAATCTGCACAGTGGCGGATTGTAGTTGGCATGCCATACCCCTTTGCTGGCCAGCTCCTGATGGGCTGCGGTCAGCCGCTTTTCAAATGTCATGGTGTTCGTCCTTGTTACGCGCTGGTTTCATACGATGCCGTTTTGGCTGCATTCTACTGGCAAACCATCAACGCGATGTGAGCTCTCTGTCACGTTATTTGTCTGCGCACTGTAAGCTCTGGCGTCACGGCACACTTGCCAATCCAGATCTGCTGCGACGATTAAGATCCTTACTCCTGTCGGGATTGCAGCAATGAATCCCTATTCTGATCAGTGATGGACATAGCCCGACCCGTTGCCAATCACTACAGGGCGGCCAAGATGGCTGGATGAAGCCTTCTTGCGATCACCATACCAAGGAAAATGGAAGCGAAGAGAGGGAGAGGATCCCTGCTGCGTTGATAGCTGTGCCAGTTGCCATTGTGGTGGCGGAAAAGTCGGTAGGCGAGTACCAACAGGACAATGGCGGTCTGAATGAGGCAGTGAATTGAAAAGCTGATAAAAAATTTAACGAAATAGGGCAAGGTTGAGAGTCCGTGTCTGTGAAATTTGCTTTTCAGCGCGTGGGTTGCACTTGGCTCAAATCCGAAGAGGGGGGGTCAGCCTTCTCCTGCCGCGCCTTCACTGATTGGTTGGCATTCCAGCTGCTCCCAGGTGGTCAAACCAAGCTGTCTGCGTGCCAGCCAGAGCCTGATTAAGGTCAAGAGGCCAAATATGACGGCGGATAGCGCTGTGCTGTACAAGGCAGAAACGGGATCCCTTCCCTCCGGGTACCAGACGAAAATCCACATCGTCAGACCATAGATCGGCGCCAGATTAAGGCCGGCACAGAGGAAATTGACCAGCCAGCCCGCGTAATAAGGGGGCTTGAGGGTACAGCCAATTTTACGCGGCAGTTTGAAAATCCACGGGTTGTAGTTGCATTCCTTGATGCCTTTGTCAGCCAAAGTCTGATGGGCGATGGTCAGCCGCTCTTCAAATGTCATTGATTTGTCTCATGCTGGAGTGGCTCCATACGGTGCTTTTTTGGCGGCATTCTACTGATTAAGTCGGCGGAGGGATAGTGCTTATCTCTGGGTGTTTCTCTTTAAAAAACAAGATCCGCTGTCAGAGTGCCCTTGCCAATCCTGAGCGATTACACCTATAAAGGCCCAATACTCTTGTCCGGATAACAGCAATGAAGACCCATTCTGATGAACTGACCCTGTTTGTGGCCGTGGTGGAGGCGGGCAGTTTTCGCCAGGCGGCGGAGAACCTGGGCATGGACAACTCCGTGGTGAGCCGCGGCATCAAGCGGCTGGAGGAAAAACTCGCCACCCTGCTGCTCAACCGCACCACCCGCCGAGTCAGCCTGACCGAGGAGGGGAGCTGGTTCTATCAGCGGGCGGTAAATATCCTGACCGAGATGAGCGAGGCGGAGGGGCATCTGTTGATGCGCAAGGAGCAGCCGGAGGGAATATTGCGGGTCGATGCGGCCACCCCCTTTATCCTGCATCGACTGGTGCCCATCATAGGCGAGTTTCGCCGCCGCTATCCCGCCATCGAGCTGCAACTGCACAGCTCGGAGGGTTTCATCAATCTGATGGAGCGGCGGGTGGACATGGCCATCCGGATCGGCGAGCTGACGGATTCTTCCCTGCGTGCCTTGCCGCTGGGGCGTTCGCGGCTGCGGCTGCTGGCATCCCCTGCGTATTTGAACGAACGTGGCACACCGCGCCAACCGGCGGATCTGCTGGCGGGCCACGAACTGCTGGGCTTTTTGCATCCCGATCACCTCAACCACTGGCCGCAGCTCAGTGCCGAGCAGGGGGATCGCTTCGCCATTACCCCGACTCTGCGGGCCAGCAGCGGCGAGACCCTGCGTCAGCTGGCGCTGGCGGGGCAGGGGATCGTCTGTCTGTCGGACTTCATGACAGGGCCGGATCGTGCAAGCGGGGCCCTGGTGGAGGTGCTGGCTCGCAGCAACAGCGGTGCCTCGCGTCCCGTCAATGCGGTCTTCTACTCCGATGCCCAGCGGGATATCCGGTTGCGGGTCTGGCTCGACTTTATCAAGGAGCAGATCGGCAGCCATACCCTGTGAGGGGGGAGTGGGAAGGGCCGACCCCTCCCGGCTTCCCCTTTGCAGGGGGAAGACGTCGCTGGCACCCAGCCGTGACAAGGGAAGGGATTTGACTGGCCGGCAGATATACGTTGCCAATGGCCGGAGTGGATAAAGAGCTCAAAGAAGAGGCCGACATCGCTGTCGGCCTCTTTGTATTTTCATCTCGGAAAGATGTCGGTTGCTCGATTAATCCTCTTCGGCCCAGCGGCGTGAACGCTCAACCGCTTTCTGCCAGCCGTGATAGAGCTTGTTGCGCTCTTCGTGGCTCATCTGCGGGATGAATTCACGATCCACGCTGAACTTGTCTTCCAGCTCGTCAGAGCTCTTCCAGAAGCCGACGGCCAGACCGGCCAGGAAGGCGGCGCCCATGGCGGTGGTCTCGATACGGGTCGGACGCACCACAGGGGTGTGCATCATGTCGGACTGGAACTGCATCAGGAAGTCGTTGGCAACCGCGCCGCCGTCTACCTTGAGGGCCGCCAGCTTGATGCCGGAGTCCTGCTGCATGGCATCCAGCACATCACGGCTCTGGTAGGCGATGGATTCCAGCGCGGCACGGATGATGTGGTTGCGGTTGGCGCCACGGGTCAGGCCGACCATGGTGCCGCGAGCATAGGGATCCCAGTAGGGGGCGCCCAGGCCGACGAAGGCCGGCACCAGATAGACGCCATTGGTGTCACCCACCTTGGAGGCAAAGTAGTCGGTATCGCGGGCATCATGGATGAGCTTCAGCTCGTCACGCAGCCACTGCACGGTAGCGCCGCCCATAAAGACAGCCCCTTCCAGCGCGTAGTTCACTTCCCCTTTCGGGCCGATGGCGACGGTGGTCAGCAGGCCGTTGCTGGAGCGAACCGGCTCTGTGCCCGTGTTCATCAGCAAGAAGCAGCCGGTACCGTAGGTGTTCTTGGCCATCCCTTTTTCGAAGCAGAGCTGGCCGAACAGGGCAGACTGCTGGTCACCGGCAATACCGGCGATGGGGATGCGGGAGCCGCCGCCACGGGTGGTGTAGCCATACACTTCGGAAGAGGGCTTGACCTCTGGCAGCATGGACAAGGGAATGCCCAGCTCGTCCAGCATCTTCTCGTCCCACTTCAGGTCGCGGATGTTGTAGAGCATGGTACGGGAGGCGTTGGTCGGGTCAGTGACGTGCACTTCGCCGTTGGTCATCTTCCACACCAGCCAGGTGTCTATGGTACCGAACAGCAGTTCGCCGTTCATCGCCTTCTCGCGGGCCCCTTCGACGTTGTCGAGGATCCACTTCACCTTGGTGCCGGAGAAGTAGGCATCCAGCACCAGGCCGGTGTTCTCGCGCACATACTCTTCCAGGCCACGGGCCTTGAGCTCTTCGCAGATGGCCGCGGTACGGCGGCACTGCCAGACGATGGCGTTGTAGATGGGTTTGCCGGTGGCCTTTTCCCACACCACTGTGGTTTCACGCTGGTTGGTGATGCCGATGGCGGCAATCTCTTCGCTGCGCAGGCCAGTCTTGGCCAGTACTTCGGTGAAGACGGAGGACTGGGTCGCCCAGATCTCCATGGGGTCGTGCTCTACCCAGCCCGCTTTCGGGTAGTGCTGGGTGAATTCGCGCTGGGAGGTGCCGACGATATTGGCATCCTGGTCAAACACGATGGCGCGGGAGGAGGTAGTACCCTGGTCCAGAGCGACGACATATTTTTTTTCAGCAGACATGATGTTCTCCACGTTTTTATTTTCCACGTTGTTACACGTTGGGGAGGGCCGCTCTTATGCGGCGGCCTCTTCTTTGGCGGTTTGGGCAGCTTGCTCGGTGGCGGCAACACGGTTGCCAGGCACACAGGGAGCCAACACTTTCACATACAGGGCGGTACCAAGCTGGGCACCGACGATGGGGCCAAGGATGGGCACCCAGAAGTAGGGGTTGTCACGACCACCAGTCATGGCCACGTCACCCCAGCCTGCCAGGAAGGCAAACAGCTTGGGGCCGAAATCACGGGCAGGGTTCATGGCAAAGCCGGTTAAGGGGCCGAGGGAGGCACCAATCACGGCGATCAGGATACCGATCAGCAGGGCGGCGGCGAAGCCTTTGGGGGCGCCGTTGTTGTTGTCACCCAGCGCCATGATGCCCAGCATCAGGACGGCGGTGATCACCAGCTCGACAGCGAAGGCTTGCATGTTGGAGAGCAGGGCGTTCGGGTAGGTGGAGAAGATGCCGGCGGAGCCGAGGCTCTCGACGCTGCCGCGTACCACGTTGTGGGTCACTTCCCACTGGGTGAACAGGCCGCCGTAGAGGAAGTAGACAAGGGCGGCGAAGCTGAAGGCACCGGCGACCTGAGCGATGATGTAGGGCACCACTTTACGCTTGTCGAACCCGCAGAAGGTCATCAGCGCCAGGGTCACGGCCGGGTTCAGGTGGGCACCTGAAATACCGCCGGTCACATAGATGGCGATGGCGACACCCAGACCCCAGGTAATGGAGATTTCCCATTGTCCGAAGTTGGCACCGGCCAGCACCAGGGCGGCCACACAACCGACGCCGAAAAATATCAGCAGGCCGGTTCCGATAAACTCGGCGATGCACTCGCCAAGCAGGGTATTGGGTCTTTGTATGCTCATACTTTTATTCCTTATATCCACCCAGAGTAGGTTTGATGTTCCGTTTTGTTGTTTTTTCAGTCCCATTACTGCATCCGAAAACGTTTTTTCTTGTTTTTTGAGCTGACGCAAACGTTATGCTCGTTTGCGCTCGTTATCGGACGAGAGAGAAAATAAACCTAAATCGGACATTCACCACTCCCTCCCCGCAGGAACTGTGGACAAGATCCCATTCATTGCTAAAAAAATGTGACGGAAAGCAAGTTGCAATAAGGTCTATACCACTTAGTGGGTACCGCTATCCCTTGCCCTGCAAGGGATAGCCGCTGATGAGTGTTTACTCATTCGGCGCTTTATTTTGTAATAAAACTGCAATATTTGAGCCTCCATCACAGATTAAATGTTCACATGTGAGCACAATAGGCTCGCTTTCGAATCAGGACTCCTCTGGTTGGTCAGCATGGACAGGGCACCCTCAACCGCCCACAACAACAATAAGGAAGCAGAACATGCTTAGTCTCTTCAGGCCTGCACCACACATAGACAGGCTTCCGGCCGACAAGGTCGACCCCTTCTACAAACGCATGCGTTGGCAGGTGTTTTTCGGGATCTTCTTTGGTTATGCCGGTTACTACCTGGTACGGAAAAACTTCAGTCTGGCGATGCCTTACCTGATCGAACAGGGATTCTCCCGCGGTGATCTGGGCCTGGCCCTGTCCGGGGTTTCCATTGCCTATGGTCTGTCCAAGTTCCTGATGGGGAACGTGTCTGACCGATCCAACGCCCGCTACTTCCTCTCTGCCGGTCTGCTGTTGTCGGCCGGTATCATGTTCATGATGGGGACTGTGCACTGGGCTACTTCCAGCATCGCCATCATGTTCGTGCTCTTGTTCCTGAACGGTTGGGTACAAGGCATGGGCTGGCCACCCTGCGGTCGCACCATGGTGCACTGGTGGTCACAGAAAGAGCGTGGCGAAGTGGTCGCGGTCTGGAACGTGGCGCACAACGTCGGCGGCGGCATGATAGGTCCGCTGTTCATCCTGGGGATGGGCTGGTTCAATGACTGGCGCAGTGCCTTCTATGTACCGGCTGCTGCTGCCGCCGCCATTGCGGTGATCGCCTTCTTCGTGATGCGTGATACCCCGCAATCGGTCGGTCTGCCGCCCATCGAGGAGTACAAGGACGACTATCCGAAGGACTATGACGCCAGCCACGAGAAGGAGTTTTCCGCCAAGGAGATCTTCGTCAAGTACGTGCTGCACAACAAGCTGCTGTGGTACATCGCCATTGCCAACGCCTTCGTTTACCTCATTCGTTACGGTGTGCTGGACTGGGCTCCGACCTACCTGAAAGAGGCCAAGGATTTCACTGTCGACAACTCCTCCTGGGCCTATTTCCTGTACGAGTGGGCCGGTATTCCGGGCACCCTGCTGTGCGGCTGGATCTCTGACAAGATGTTCCAGGGCCGCCGCGCCCCGGCTGGCATCCTCTTCATGGTACTGGTGACAGTGGCTGTGCTGGTCTACTGGCTCAACCCGGCGGGCAACCCCACCGTCGACATGCTGGCTTTGGTCGCCATCGGCTTCCTGATCTATGGTCCCGTCATGCTGATCGGTCTGTATGCACTGGAGCTGGCACCCAAGAAGGCAGCCGGTACCGCGGCAGGCTTCACCGGGCTGTTCGGTTATCTGGGGGGTGCCGTGGCGGCCAACGCCATGCTGGGCTATACCGTTGACCACTTCGGCTGGGATGGCGGTTTCATGGTGCTGACCGCGTCTTGCGTGATCTCCATCATACTGCTGGCCATGACCCTCAAGCATGAGAACATCGCCGTCGCTGCCAAGAAGGCGGCTGCCGATAAGGCATAAAACGTGATCCTGCCCTTATCGATCCGAAAAGGGATCAGGTAAACTGCCAAAGGCCCCGCATCTGCCGGGGCCTTTTTTCGTCTCATCATCGGAGTTCAAGCGTGAAGCAAACCCAACGACATCTGGAGATACTGGACGTCCTGACGCGGCAGGGCTTTGTCTCGACGGAGGATCTGGTGACCCACTTTGACGTCAGCCCCCAGACCATTCGCCGTGATCTGAACGATCTCGCCGAACAGAACAAGATCCGGCGCCATCATGGCGGTGCCTCCCTGCATTCGAGTACCGTCAATACCGCCTACAGTGCCCGCAAAGTGATGCAGCTCAAGGAGAAAGAGCGTATCGCCCGCGAAGTGGCCGCCAATATTCCCGATGGCTCTTCCCTCTTCATCGACATAGGGACCACCACGGAGGCCATCGCCCGCGCCCTGCTCGATCACCGCGAGCTGCGCGTGGTGACCAACAACCTCAACGTCGCCAGCATTCTCACCGCCAAGGATGACTTCACCGTCATCATCGCCGGTGGCGAGATCCGCAACCGGGATGGCGGCATAGTGGGGGAGGCGACCCGCGATTTCATCGGTCAGTTCCGCATGGATTACGGTGTCATCGGTATCTCGGGCATCGACAATGACGGCTCTCTGCTCGATTTCGACTACCACGAGGTGAAGATTGCCCAAGCCATCATAGCCCACTCTCGCCAGGTGTTTCTGGCCGCCGACCACACCAAGTTCGGTCGCAACGCCATGGTCAATCTGGGCAATCTCAACCAGATCCACGCCCTGTTCACCGATCAGGAGCCACCGGAGAAGCTGATGCGGCTCATGTCCCAGCACCAGATCGAATGCCATATCTGCTGAGTCACCGTTAACCCCTCTCTGGCACCAGGCCGCCATGACGGCGGCCGCTTTTTCCCCTGTTTTCCTCTTCCTCCTGCTGTTTTCCGGCTTACTACCACCCTGGGTATGAGCGCGATCTCGCGCACGCTATTTTGCCAGCCAGCCCCTTGCTGACGTCCTGATCACCGACTGGCAGCATTTTTAGCATTGCCAAAACAATCGCGATCACATTTTCTCCATAAAATGTTCGTTTATCATTTTTTCATGCTCTAATATGAGCGAAATCAAACATTGCTGTCATGGCAAACCCAAAATAAGAAAGAGTAGGTGAACATGAGCGAACATTATGATCTGGTCGTCGTTGGCGGCGGCATCAATGGGGTGGGCATTGCGGCTGATGCAGCGGGTCGGGGTCTGAAGGTTGCCCTGTTCGAGGCACAGGATCTCGCCTCTGCCACCTCCTCCAACTCCAGCAAGCTGATCCACGGCGGCTTGCGTTACCTCGAACATTACGAATTCCGGCTGGTGAAAGAGGCCCTGGCTGAGCGGGAAGTGCTGCTTGGCATGGCGCCGCATATCGCCCGCCCCATGCGTTTTCGTCTGCCGCACCGCCCGCACCTGCGTCCGGCCTGGATGATCCGCGCCGGTCTCTTCCTGTATGACAATCTGGCCAAGCGCGACAAGCTCAAGGGCAGTTGCGGCGTGCGCTTCCTGCCCCAGGACGGCTTGACCGCCGGTATCAACAAAGGCTTCGAGTACTCGGATGCCTGGGTCGATGACGCCCGCCTGGTGGTACTCAACGCCATGATGGCGCGTGATAAAGGGGCCGAGGTACAGACCCGCACCCGCTGCATCAAGGCGGTGCGCGGCTCCAAGCACTGGACATTGACTCTGGAGCGGGAAGGGGGCGAGCAGTTCACCGTCACCTGCCGTGGTCTGGTCAATGCGGCCGGTCCCTGGGTCAAGACCTTCTATGACGAGAGTCTGCACGAGAAATCCCCGCGCGGCATTCGCCTAATCAAGGGCAGTCACATCATAGTGCCGCGTATCCATGAGCGCGAAGAGGCCTATATCCTGCAAAACGAAGACAACCGCATCGTCTTTGTCATCCCTTATCAGCAGGATTACTCCCTCATCGGCACCACGGACGTGGAGCACAAGGGCAGCCCGCGCGAAGCCAAGATCAGCGACGCCGAGATCAGCTACCTGTGCAAGGTGGTCAACGCTCACTTTACCCGCCAGATAGCGCCCAAAGATGTCATCTGGACCTATGCCGGGGTGCGACCGCTCTGCGATGACGAGTCCGACTCCCCCCAGGCCGTGACCCGTGACTATACCCTCGAGCTCTCCGGTGAATCCGACGGCGCGCCACTCTTGTCCGTGTTTGGCGGCAAGCTCACCACCTATCGTAAACTGGCCCAAGCCGCCTGCAACAAGCTCAAGCCCTGGTTCAGCCAGATGGGTGAGGATTGGACCGCCACCAGCCGTCTGCCCGGTGGCGAGTTTGATTGCTCCATCACCGAGTTGGCGCGTGCCTATATGCTCGAATTCGACTGGCTGGATGAGCGCAACGCCCGTCGCATCGCCGAGGCCTATGGCAGCCACGCCCGCCTCTGGTTGCACGAGGAGCGCGGCCAGCACTTTGGGGCCGGTCTGTACGAGTCGGAAGTGCGTTATCTGATGAGCCGCGAGTGGGCCCATTCGATGGAAGACATTCTGTGGCGCCGCAGCAAACTGGGGCTGCGCCTGTCTCAGCCTGAGCAGCAGCAACTGCACGCCTGGCTGGAACAACATCAGCACGCCTTGCCCAAGGCAAGCTGATGAAGAAGCGGGCGGCCCCTTGGCCGCCCGTCGTTAAAATGCAATAAACCTCTGCTATAACAAACACCTACACCCAATAAACAATAACAAAGAGCACCTCGCATGAAAAAAATCTCTCTCTCCCTGATTGCCCTTGGCCTGGGGGCCGCCCTTGCATTGCCCGCTCTTGCTGCCGACGAAGGCAAGATAGTGATCGCCCACCGTGGCGCCTCAGGCTATCTGCCCGAGCACACCCTGGCATCCAAGGCGCTGGCCTATGGCATGGGAGCCGATTATCTGGAGCAGGATCTGGTGATGACCAAGGATGACCAGCTGGTGGTGATGCACGATCACTTCCTCGATGGCATCACGGACGTGGCCGAGCGCTTCCCCGGTCGGGCCCGCCCGGACGGTCGTTACTATGTGGTGGACTTCACCCTGGCCGAGGTGCGCTCCCTGAGCATGACGGAGCCGTTCCAGCTGGTGGATGGCAAGCAGGTGCCCGTTTATCCGGCCCGCTTCCCGCTCTGGAAGTCCAGCTTCAAGATCCACACCTTCCAGGAAGAGATAGAGATGATCCAGGGGCTCAACAAGAGCACTGGCAAGAACATCGGCATCTACCCGGAGATCAAGGCCCCCTGGCTGTTCCGCCACGAAGGCAAGGACATCTCCAAGGCGGTGCTCACGGTACTCAAGGAGTACGGCTACACAGGGAAGGATGACAAGGTCTATCTGCAGTGCTTCGATGCCAATGAACTCAAGCGCATCAACAGCGAACTGATGCCCGCCTTAGGCATGGACTTGAAATTGGTGCAGCTAATGGCCGAGACCGACTGGAACGAGACCATGGTCTATGACGCCAAGGGCCAGGCAACCCCTTACGACTATGACTGGATGTTCAAGCCGGGGGCCATGAAGACCATCGCCGGCTACGCGGAAGGCATAGGCCCCTGGAAGCCGATGATAGTCACGGAGCCGGGCACCCCGGGCAAACCTGTGTTTACCGGCATGGTGAAAGAGGCCCACGCCGCTGGCCTTAAAGTACACCCTTATACCTTCCGTCAGGATGAGGGGCAGATCCCGGCCTACGCCAAGGATTTCAGCGATCTGCTCAACATCTTCCTCTATCAGGCCGATGTGGACGGGGTGTTCAGCGACTTCCCGGACAAGGCGGTCGACGCCATCAAGGCACACGGAAAATCATAAAAGAAGAGCAAGACGGGAACGCAAGCGGGGCCAGGTGCCCCGCTTTTTTTATAAAATGGTGGCAAGGGCAGGCATGGGATAGTGGTCGAGCAGCGCTGATGACAGTATTGGAGTGTAACTATATCTTTACGATTTTATCGAGTCAGTGGCTTTTTACTCGCTACTTTCTGGCTGTTTAGGTCGCCTGGCTGGTCGTTTATCCACCTGCTAGACAGTTAATCCGCTAGTTTCACTTGATTGTTTGTTTTTCCTTGGTAAGGTGAGGGCGGTTGCGTAACAAAGCACTGACTTGTGTAAATAAATGAATACACTCGGTGCAATTGGCTTAAATACTGTAGAGAGAATGAGATCATGCAAAGAGACCCCCTGAACAACATCCATATCCAGTCCGAACAAGTGATGATCACGCCTGCCCAGCTCAAGGAGAAGCTACCCATCTCCGACCAGGCGCTGGCTTTCGTGCAAGGGGCCCGCACTACCATCGCCGACATCATCCACCGTCGTGATCACCGCCTGCTGGTGATCTGTGGACCCTGTTCCATCCACGACATGGACGCCGCCAAAGAGTACGCAACCAGACTCAAAGCGCTGCATGATGCCTATCAGGATTCTCTCTACATTGTCATGCGGGTCTACTTTGAGAAGCCACGCACCACGGTCGGCTGGAAGGGCTTTATCAATGACCCGAACCTGGATGGCACCTTCGATGTAGAGCTGGGGCTGCACCGCGCCCGCGAGCTGCTCTGCTGGCTGGCGGAGCTGGAATTGCCGCTGGCGACCGAGGCGCTCGATCCCATCAGCCCGCAATACCTGGCCGAGCTCTTCTCCTGGTCGGCCATCGGCGCCCGTACCACAGAATCCCAGACCCACAGGGAGATGGCGTCCGGCCTCTCCATGCCGGTGGGCTTCAAGAACGGCACAGACGGCAACCTGGGTACTGCCATCAACGCGTTGCAGGCGGCCTCCAGCCCCCATGCTTTCATGGGGATCAACCAGCAGGGCCAGGTTGCCTTGCTGCAGACCCAGGGCAACCCGGATGGCCACGTCATCCTGCGCGGCGGCAAGCACCCGAACTACGATTCGGTCAATGTGTCGCTGGCGGAAGAGGCGCTGGAGAAAGCGGGCCTGCTGCCCGGCCTGGTGGTGGATTGCAGCCACGGCAACTCCAGCAAGGATCACCGCTTGCAGCCCAAGGTGGCCGACAACGTCATCCACCAGATCCAGGAGGGCAACCGCTCCATCATAGGGGTGATGCTCGAATCCAACCTGTTCGAAGGCAACCAGTCCAGCGAGCAGCCCAAGGAGCAGATGCGCTACGGCGTCTCCATCACAGATGCCTGCATCGACTGGGATAGCACAGCCGCTCTGCTGGAGCGATGCCATCGCGAGCTGGCGGCGCCGCTCAAGGGCAGAACTGCACGGTAAGCCGTGGTA
This sequence comes from Aeromonas sp. 2HA2, assembly GCF_029237345.1. Classification (NCBI taxonomy): domain Bacteria; kingdom Pseudomonadati; phylum Pseudomonadota; class Gammaproteobacteria; order Aeromonadales; family Aeromonadaceae; genus Aeromonas; species Aeromonas sp. 2HA2. The sequence continues at coordinate 120,185 of NZ_JAACGB010000005.1, forward strand.
TCTTGTCGTAACTGATTGAACCATAGAGGTATCACTGCCCACGCAGTGATACCTTGTTGCCTCTTGAATCACAGGGCGCCGCCGCCAGCGGCGCCAGCAGGGACTGGATATGGCTGAAGAGTTGAATGCCCTCAGGGACAAGATTGATGCGGTGGACAGACAGCTGATCGATCTGCTGGCCGCACGACTGGCCCTGGTGGGGGAAGTGGGTGAGGTGAAGAGCCGCCACGGCCTGCCCATCTATGCACCGGACAGGGAGGCGAGCATGCTGGCCCGCCGTCGCACCGAGGCCGAACTGTTGGGGGTGCCGGGCGATCTCATCGAAGATGTGCTGCGCCGGGTCATGCGTGAATCTTATGCCAGCGAAAAAGACACCGGCTTCAAGTGCATGAAGCCGGATCTTGGCAAAGTAGTCATCATAGGGGGGCAGGGTCAACTTGGCCGCTTGTTCGGCCATATGTTCAGCCTATCCGGCTACCGGGTCGAGACCCTCGAACAAGCAGACTGGCCAAGGGCTGACGAGATCCTGGCCGACGCGGGTCTGGTCATGGTGGCCGTGCCCATCGACATCACCTGCCAGATCATCGACCGGCTCGGCAACTTGCCCGCCGATTGTCTGCTGGTGGATGTCACCAGCGTCAAGAGCGAGCCGCTTGCCCATATGTTGGCGGTGCACAAAGGTCCTGTTCTGGGGCTGCACCCCATGTTCGGACCCGATGTGGCGAGCCTCGCCAAGCAGGTGATCGTCTGCTGTCAGGGCCGTGATGCGGCCGCCAGTCAGTGGTTGCTGGATCAGATGACCATCTGGGGCGCGCGCTTGCAGCAGGTGGAAGCCAAAGCCCACGACGAGGCCATGACCCTCATTCAGGCGCTGCGCCACTTCGCCACTTTTGCCTATGGCTGGCACCTCTCCCGGGAGCAGGCCAACATCGACCGCCTGCTTAACTTAAGCTCCCCCATCTACCGGTTGGAGCTGGCCATGGTGGGACGGTTGTTTGCTCAGGACCCCGAGCTCTATGCCGACATCATATTGTCGTCACCGCAGAATCTGGCGATGATCCGCCGCTACTACCAGAACTTCGGCGAGGTGCTGGGGCTCTTGGAGCAGGGGGACAGAGCCGGCTTTATCGATGCCTTCTCGCAGGTATCCGGCTTTTTTGGCGAGCATGCCGACGAGTTTCTGCGCGAGAGCCGCATGTTGCTGGCCCAGGCCAACGATCGCCGCCAGCACGGCTGATGCGATTGCACACAAGCACCATAAAAAAGGGGCCTTTTCGGCCCCTTTTCTGTCTGTGCTATCGCCCGAAGTTATTCAGGCTGCGGCAGGCGCAGATCGGCGCCATCCCAGCCAAGGGGCAGGGTCAGCAGCCGATCGATCAGCTCCCGACGATCGGATTTCTCCAGATAGGCGAGGTAGAGCGGGCGGCTCAGTGGCTGGCCTCCCTCCACCAGATGCAGCTGCCCCTTTTCCAGGAAGGGACTCACCATCCGCCGTGGCAGGTAGGCGGCCCCCCCATTGGCCAGCACGAACTGCAGCGCCATGTTGGCGGAGCTCGAGTGCAGCACTGGGGTTTTTTGCAGGCTCTGCAAGCGACTGGGTTGCGGCTCCAGACTGGTGCCCCAGTCGAGGTGAATGTGGGGCATTTGCATCAGGCTGTCGGCGTTGGCTGTGCTATCCCGGCTCACCAGTTCAAACACCAGTTCGCCGATGGGATGCAGGGCAATCTCGTCGATCTTGGTTGGCTCGGAGAGCAGGGCCAAGTCGAGGGAGCGCTCCAGCAGCTGGCGGCACAGGTGCTCGCGGGATGCGGTTTCGAGCCGCACGGCGAGGCCGGGAGCCAGCGCATAGACATGATTGAGCCAGTCGTTGAAATCGAGCTCCCAGAACACGGCGGGCGCGCCTATGGCGAGCTGCTGGCTGAAACCGGGGGAGAGCGCAACGTCCTGCTTGGCCCGACCCAGGGTATGCAAGATGGCGTCTGCATAGGGCAGCAGACGCTCGCCGGACGCGGTCAGGCGGATGTTGTTGCGATGACGGGCAAACAGACTGACCCCGAGTTGCTGCTCGAGCTGGCGGATCCGAAAGCTCACCGCCGACTGGGTCAGGTAGAGATTCTCAGCAGCCCGGCCAAAGTGCCGGGTCTTGCTGACCTCGATAAAGGTCCGAAGCAGTTCGGTATCCATTAATCGATGGACTCGTCGCTACCGCCGCCGTTGCCGCCGTCAAAACCACCGCCGCCGGTTTCCTCGTTGGCGCCGCCTGCGACTGTGCACAGACGATGCACGCGCTTGGGACCTATCACCTTCAGATACTTGAACCACACCTTGGCGTGGGGATTGCTGCCGGCAGCGCCGGATTTGACCTGTTCGATAAAGGCGCTTTCTACGTCATCGCGCGGCGCCAGGTTGCCCTGATAGAGCGCCAGCATGGCGGTGCCGTATTTTTCCAGACTGTCCGCTTCGGCAACAGTGAATTCACCACTGCGACGCAGGCCACGGGGAAAATGTTTGAAGTCGTTGAAACGCTTGTCGGATTCGAAGCTCATAGTGCTCTTTTTCTGGTTAGTTTGACCTTTGCGGGCAAGTATCATCAGGCCGTCGCAGAGTGCAAAATCAATTTTTTCACTATATGGATAAATCATTTTCATCGAAAGTGATTTAGCCATGATCCAGTGGACATTCGGGGAGGGCAGGAGCAAAAAAGCGAGAAAAAAAGCGGAGTTATGTCAAGTTATGTCAAGGTTCGGCCGTCTGGGGCGCCGAAATTTGGTTAAAAATAAAGCGCCATTTGGCGCTCTATTTTGTGTCATTCATGAACCAAAGCGGGAGGTTTGGTCTCGATGGAGACTTACTCTATCATGGCTGGCTGGGCCAGGTTGTCCGCACGCCACAGACGGTAGCGCACTTCATACTCCTGCGGGACGTAGAGCACGAAAGGCAGCTTGGAGTTGTAGTTCACAAAGAAGCCCTGACCGTAGATCTGGACGAAGGTCTCTTTCTTCTGGACATCCGGGCAGGCCATCAGGGTGCTGATGGGGTCGGATACCTTGCCGAGCATCAGGTAGTTGTAGCCCCAGCCCTTGACGCTGTGCTGCTCAAGGTTGCCGGCGAAACGCGGCACATTGCAGTCGACCATCATTTTCTTGCCGACCTGCAGCTCGACCATCATGTCGGCTTCGTTCTCGACTTCCGGCAGGCGGATCACGACACGTTCCTGGTTTACTTCGGCGGCCGGAAACATGCTGATATCAAATTTTTTCGGTTCGGCGGCGAAGGCATGGCCGCCCAGCAACAAGGCGCCCAGCAGGCTAAAACGCAATACGGTTTTCATCTGTACCTCATGGGGATTGGTTCAACGCCGCTAGACTAACCGCTCTGCCCGTTTCATGCCAGCGATCCGGGGTGCAAATCCTGCCAGATCCGGCACAGGATGACGTCTTCTGGCTATTTTCTGACAAGGCGCACATTCGGTGTACAGCGCTTTTGCACAGCTCGGAGGTGGCCGGACAAGGATCCGCTTTTCAGCGGGATCCTGTGGCCACCCCCGCGCAATCAACGCACCAGAAGCAGCTGTTTGGCCCAGGCGCCGGGCGCCCGCATGCCAACGGCGCCACTGGTGATATCCAGATAGGCGACGCTCTTGCTGGCCGGCACCGGGGTTGAGGACCAGAGATAGACGTAACCGTCGTTCACCTCTTTTCCTTCACCGGCCATGGCGCGGGGGAAGATGGTTTCGTTGAGCGCCGGCTTGTAGCAGGCGGACTCCAGCACGCTGGTCAGCTCCTTGATGGTGGGCAGGCGCCAATCCCGGTAGCCGCCAAAGCCGTACAGGGCATGGCTCGGTTCGGTGCGGATCCGCTCTGCCGTCAGCAGGGCCTGCTGCCAGTAAAGCCGGGTCGGTTCGCCGCTGCAGCTCTGGTTGCGCCAGGTCTGGCCAAGCTGGCAGCGCATCCAGGTCAGGCCCGTGCTTCTGTCCGTGACTGTGCCGTTGCTGCGATCGATGAAGCGGGCGGTGGGGCTGGTTCTGGGCATGGTGTCGTCGCAGATGGCGGTGGCCAGGGCGAGGGGGCTGCCAAGGGTCAGCAGCAGGGTCAACATCAAGCGGTTCATCGGGTTACCTCCGCCATCAGTCGCAGTTGCAGACCGTTGGCATCATCGCTGTTTTGAACTGTGGTGGCGTAGTCGGTGCCGGCGTCATCGCCGAGGAAAATATGGGCGATGGCGCTCAGGGGGGCGCTCTCCAGCCGACGGGACGGGGTCAGGGTCTGGCTCCAGTAGTAGCCGCTGAAATCCTTGGTGGTGGTGCCGACATCGGGGAAGTAGCGCACATCCATGGTGACCAGCTGGCCATATTGGCGGGCGAGTGAGCCGTAGTGTTGCAGGCTCATCAGCTCGCGGGAGTGGGGCATGCGCCAGCTGGTGATGCCGCACAGCTGCTGGGCGTTGAGCCACTGGCGATATTGCTCTGTAGTGCAGATGGCCTCGCCTTGCGGGCAGGCGTAGTCAAGCTCCTGCTGGGTGGGGTGATAGTCGCCAAGTTCCCAGGCGAAGGTGCGATGCAGATCGCGTGGGCTCTTTGCATCATTCAGCTTCCTCTCCCAGACGAGGCCAGTGTTGAGGTCTTCCACACATTCCCACTGAGGGGCGTCATCCGGCAGGGGCTGGCCCTTGCCATCCAGCTTGCGATAGCGCAAGGGGGCCTTGTTCAGGCTGGCTTCCTGGCCCGGGTGGTCGGCGGGCTCTTCGGTGAGCAGGTAGTCGACACCATCCGTGTAGGTGGTGACGCCGCTGCCGGTGACCAGGGGATGGGAGTATTGCTGTTGCAGCAGGCGGGTGACGCTCTCTTGCAGGCTGGTCAGCTCGCCGTGCTGGGCAAAGTGGCTGGCCAGCTCGGGCAGCAGGCTGCCGAGGGCCGGCCATACCACGGCTTGCAGGAGGACGGGCGAAAGGTCCGATATCTCCGGCTCTGCATCGATCACCGCCAGCAGCAGTTGCCCCAGCGCCAGGTTGAAGTCGGCCAGTTGCGACAGGGCGGCCAGCCCTTGACCTGGTTGCAGCGGCGCCAGCGCGGCCAACATCTCGTCGAGTGCCTGTTTGGGCGGATGTCCCTCGGCGATGCTGCTTTGCAGCAGGGTGCTGAGCAGGCTGGGGGTCAGGGTCTGGCCATCCAGTCGGGCGGCCGGGTGCAGCAGCGCCGGCGCTGCCGGGTTGGTTGGCAGGAACAGCAGCGGACTGGTCAGCAGGGCGGGGGAGGTGCCGCTCAGCTGACGGGCACCGGCTACGCCGCTGACGCTGGGCTCCCCCTCGTCACAGCGGGTGTTCTGGTTGAGATTGACGCACAGGGTGCCACTCTCGGGCAGATTGACGTTCAGGGTATAGGCAGGTGCCGCCAGCGGCGCCTCATCCGAGCCGCCGCCACCGCAGGCGGTGAGCAGGGGGGCCAGCAGGCAGGCCAGGCGGGAATAGGTTGGATTCATCTCTTGTCCTTGGGAAGGGGCCAGGGCCCCTTCTTCTTATATATGGGTGGGTTACTAGCCGCGCTGGCGAAGGCGCCGCCAGATCGCCAGCGGCAGCAGCCAGAGCAGGTTGGCCGCACCGCCGCCACTGCTGTCGTCCACCGGGAAGTGGATGATGCCGTCATCCGGCGGAGCTATGGGTTCACCACACTGGGCGCCGGTGCGCTGGCTGATGCTCCAGCCATTGATGCGGCCCTGATGTCCGGGTTTGCTGTCCACCACTTCCAGCGTCCATCTGCCGGCCAACGGCTCTCCCAGCAAGGGGGTGAAGGCTTGCAGGGGCAGCAGCTCGGTAGGGAAGACGCCTTTCAGCCGTGGCAGTGGGCTGTAGCCCTTGTCCCAGATCTGGATGCGGGTGCCGGAGGGGGAGTTGAGCCAAATTTCCAGCTCATCCAGAGCGTCGTGTTGCAGATCCAGGGTCAGTTGCAACTGCTCGCTCACTTTGGCGTTGGTCTTCTCCAGCTGCAGGCTGGCTTGGCTCAAGCCGCGTACTTCCTCGCTCTGGGCATCGCTGAGGAGCAGCGGCTGGCCAGTGGCGCGGCTGATGATGGGCGTGCCTATGGGCAGGCTCAGTGGCTGCTGCCACTGGCGCTCGGTCGGACTGGTCCCCGTCATGACGAGGCTTACCGGCAGGCTCACCTCATCGCCGCAGGCCAGCGGGCTCTGGGCCAGCAGTCGCAGCGTGGTGGTGGTACTGGCACCTGCCGCCAGTGTGGTGGCTTGCCATTGGTAGGGATCGGCCTGCAGCCCGGCGGGCAGGGTCAGGGTCAGCTCATTGAGGGTCACCGGCGCCGAACCCTGATTGGTGAGTGTCACCTGTACGGATTGACGCTGTCCCAGCTCGATGGCGCTGCCCTCGGCCAGCGCGATATTGACCGGCGCCAGCAAGAGGCCGTGCTGACGGAAGGCGTGCTCCAGATGGCTGGCGTAGTGACGGGCCGGGTAGAGCCGCGCCGCCGTGTCCACAGTGATGCGGGCCAGCTGTGGCATGCGAATGGCCGGGCCCAGCCCGAAGTGGGATTCGATGATGACGCGGTCAAACTCGTCCCGGGCCCCTTCGCCATGCTCGGTCACCGACGCCAGCAGGGCCTGGAACAGCGGTGTGCCCCACAGCTGATCGCCGTTGCTGCCGTTGATGGTGCGGTGGGCCGGGTAGCTATAGTCCGGGTGGTAGCGGGCACGCAGATCATCCAGCTGGCGTGGGGTGCGGTCGGTAAAACGGGCATCCCAGTTGAACACCATGGCCGGTTCGAACTGGCGACCCGCCTCGCTGCGCTGGCGGTGGCTGGCGGCCAGGTAGTCGCTGAAGCCCTCGCCGATGGCGCCCCAGTCTGCCTCCTCCCCGAGATCCGGCACTATGTGGTGCTGCACCGCGTGGCCGAACTCGTGCCAGATCACCATGGGATCTTCGGCATCGGGCACGCCGCTGCGGCCCAGCTCCAACCTGCGCTCGAACGGATCATAGAGGGAGTTGTCCTGATAGCCGGCCTCTGTGTCTATGTCGAGGGCCCCCGGGATGAGCCCGGTAAAGCCCAGCTTCTTGATGTGGCGCTGGGCCAAGTCAAGGTGGTAATAGGCGTTGATGTCGGCAAAGCCCCGATCGTCCCGGGTCAACCGGAATGCCTGCGGGTCATCACTGCTGAAAGGCGCGGTCTCGGGTTCCATGGCATCCACCACCCGGGCGTGAGGGCCGCTCAGCAGATAGCGTCCCCCCGCCAGTGTGACCGGCAGGGGAACTCTGTCCTGATAGGCGGCGTCCGCCAGCACCAGTTCGTCGTGCCAGACCAGGCTGGCGTCTTGCAGCTGGGTGCGGGGATCCGGGTCGAATACTCGTGCTTCCACTTGGGTGTCGCCGACGTCGGCTGTGCGGCTGGCCCGGGTGCTGGCCGCATCCATCCAGCGGCCCAGCTCCCGGCTGCCGTCGCAACTGGCGAACAGCTGTACATAGGTAGCCTTGGCGTTGCCTGCCTGGTGCTCGCGCACCCGCTGGCGCAGGGCGGGCACCAGGGTGTCGCCGTCGCGCCAGTACCAGGCTTCGACCGCGCCCAGCGTGTCGATCTCGCTGCCCGCTGCCCGCAACTCTTCGATCAGAGGATCCAGGTTGCCGCTGGCATCACAGCCTGGCTCGCTGCTCTGCAGCGGCCGACTGTTGTGATAGAGGCGCCAGGGCTTGCCGGCCTTGTCGACACTGACGGCCGCCTGGATGGTGGCCACCGGCAAGTCGTTGACCAGTTGGCGGAAGCTGTAGTGGTGGCCGAGCAGGCTGGCCCTGTCGTAGTCGGGGGCGAGCGTGACGCCAAGGCGCTGCTCGAGCCACTGCTGCGGCGTGGTGGTAATGGTTTTTTCATCGACGAACTGCAACTCGGCCGCCAGCAGAGGCTGTGAGAGCAAGGTTGCCGCCAGCCAGAGGGCCAGGGAAGAGGGTTTCATGGTTTACTCCAACACAAAAATGAGAAAAGGATGCGCCATCAGCGGGTAACGCCAGCCAGGGTGAGCAGGAAGGCATACTCGCGCGCTGCCTGCTGGTGGGCCTTGCCGGTACTGGCCTGGTGGCCGCTGTCGAGAGCCGTACTCAGCAGATAGGGGCCCGTGCCCGTGCTGTGCTCCCGCAGCCGGGCGACCCATTTGAGCGGCTCCCAGTAGGGCACCTGGCTGTCGTGCAGTCCGGCGGTCACATAAACCGGGGGATAGGGCTGTCGTTGCAGGTTGTCATAGGGGCTCAGGCGACGCATGGCCGCATAGTCGGCGGGAATGGCCGGATTGCCCCATTCGGCGTACTCCTGGCGGGTGAGCGGCAGTTCGGGATCGCTCATGGTGCCGAGCAGATCGACGAAAGGCACCTGCAACACGGCGCCGGCAAAGCGGGTTGGCGCCTGATTGAGCGCCGCCGCCACCAGCAGACCGCCGGCACTGCCGCCCATGGCGAACAGCCGGGCGGGATCGATGGCCGGATCCCGGGCCAGCGCCTCGGCCACGGTCAGGAAGTCGTCCACGCTGTGCTGTTTTTGCTGGCCACGTCCCGCCAGATACCAGTCGTCTCCCAGCATGCCGCCGCCGCGCACGTGAGCGATGGCGTAGACAAAACCGCGATCCAGCAGACTCAGCACCTGGGGCTGATAGTAAGGGCGCATGGGGGTGCCATAGGCGCCGTAGCCGTAGAGCAGCAGCGCCTTGGGCTTGATGATGTCGGTGCGCCACACCAGAGAAACGGGCACCTTGACGCCGTCCTTGCCCACCACCCAGCGTCGCTCGCTGCGGTAGGGGGAGGGTGCCTGCGCCTGGGCGCCAGCTTGCCACTGACCGCTGGCCAGATTGAGCCAGCGCTGGTGGGGCGGCTCGGCCATCCCTTGCCTGCGGATCAGGATCTGCTGGCTGGCCGGGTCATGAGCGCCCTGGATCCAGGCCGTGCCAGCTCCCTCGGTGAGATGCACGCGCTGGCTGAGCTGGCCGCTTGAATCCAGCACATCGAGCCAGTCGTCCCCTGCCTTGCGGTATTGCAGGACCGTATGGTCGGCAAACAGGCGCCACTTCTCCAGGCTCTTGTTTTCGCCGGACCAGAGGGGTTGCCAGTGCCCCTCGGCCACCTGTGCCAGACCGGTCACCTGATAAAGGCCGAGGGCACCATCTTTGTTGCTCTTGATGAGCACTCGCTCCCCTTGGGTATCCAGGTAGTACTCGACACCGGCCTGACGGGCCTTGAGCAGAGAGGGGGTCCCCTCGTCCAGCAAGTACTGCTCCGAGCTGTCGTGGTTGTTGCTCTGCAGCAGCAGGTGGCGCTTGTCCGTGGTGCCATAGAGGCTGAGCAGCCAGGCGGGATCGGCCTCCTGGTGTACTAGCCGCTCCTTGCCATCCTGCCAGGCCCACAGCTGCCAGGGGCGCAGGGTGCGGCGCTCGTTGGCAAGGGTGTAGAGGGTCTTGCCGTCCAGGCTCCAGAGCAGATCGGCGGCCCTGTGCGCCAGAGTGGTTTGTGTCTTGCCGCTATCCAGATCCAGCAGGGTGATGCGGTAGTCCAGATCGCCACGCAGATCTTCGGCCAGGGCCAGCCAGCGTCCGTTCGGGTGCAGTGCCCAGCCAGCGAGCTCGTAATAGCCGCTCGCCGGTTGACGCGGCGCCAGTCGCTGACGGGGCTGCGCCTTGTCATCAGCCCGTTGCCACAGGCTGCCGTCGGCCTCCATCCGCCACTGGCTGCCCGCTTCAGTGTGCCACTCGGCGGGCATGGGCTCGCCGCGCGATTGCGCCTGCCACTCGGCTTGCAGCGCCTGCTCCAGCGGCCGCTGGCTGGCGAGCTGCTGCTCGGTCCAGCGGTTCTGCTCGGCCAGCATGGCCAGCAGGGCGGGATCCTGGCGGCTGTCGTCGCGCCAGCCGCCATAGGGATCCCACCGCGCTACCTTGCCCTTCATCAGCAGGGGACGCTTGGCAATGGCTGGCGCGCTCTGTGGCGCCGTGGTGGTTGCCGTCATGCCCGCGGCCTCGGTGGGTGAGGCCACCGGATTGGCCAGCAGAGCCGTCATTATCAATAGCGCGTGCATCAGATCCCCACGAAGGTGTAGCGCAGGCTGGCGCTCAGGTAGCGGCCCGTCTGGGTGTAGAGTCCCGCATCGCTGCCCGCTTCCTGCCCGGCTACATCCTGATAGCGGGTGTAACGGGTATCGAGCAGGTTATCGAGCTTGAGGTTGGCCTTGAGGGCGTCTGTGATCTGCCAGTCGGCGGTCAGGGCGAAGCTGAGCCAGCCTGCACTCTTCATGCACTCGCTCTGCTGCTGGGTCAGGCTGTTGCCGCAAGTGGGTACCCGGCTCATGGCGGCGGCATAATCGGCTTGCAGCCCCAGGCTCCAGTCGTTGGCCTGATAGCTGAGGCGGGTATTGCCCTCCAGCGGGGTCAGGTTGCGCGGTGACTCGCCCTGGCTGTCCTTGCCATCCACCCAGCCGAACTTGGTGGCCACTTCCCACTGCTGGGTCAGCCAGTAGCTGGCGGCGATCTCGGCGCCCCAGGTCTCGGACTTGGCCACGTTGCGGTATTGGCGCAGCATGACGCCGTCACTCAGACGGAAGCCCACCTGGCGCCAGTCGACGAAGTTGTAGTAGCGGTTGTAGAAGAGGGCCGGCTTGATGCTCCACTCATCCCCTTCACCGCTCACACCCCACTCGAAGCTGTGGCTGGTCTCCTCCTTGAGGTCCGGGTTGGCGATGATCTCGAACGGTGGCAGGGCAAAGTAGTGGGGAATATTGCCGTACACCTTGTCGTAGGAGGGGGCACTAAAACCGTTGGCATAGCTGAGCCAGCTGCGCCACTGATCGTTGAAGCGGTAGCTGGTGGCCAGACTGGGGGAGAGGTGCCAGCTGTGGTTGCTGGCACCCTTGCCATCTTGCGGGCTCAGCCACTGGTGATCCATGCGCAGTGTGGGGGTGAATTGCCACTGGCCAAGGCTCGCCACATCCCCCAGCCAGATACCGGCGCGGTCCGTGCGGGCACTGCTGAAGGGGGCGGATTGGCCGGGCTGGGGAATGCCCGCCTCCAGCGTCAGCTTGTCGACTGGTCGCTCGTGGCTTGCGCGCTCCAGTTCTACACCATAGCTCAGCTTGTGTTCGATGGCGCCGGTCGTCAGATCGCGGCGAATGTCCAGCTCGCTGCCGATCAGATCCTCGGTGAAGGTGGCCAGCTCCCGTTCGCTGCGATAGCGGGGATAGCCGCTCAGCAGGTCATTTTGCAGCAGGCTGCGTTTGTTGGCGCTGTTCTTGGCATGATTGCCGTGCAGGCTCAAGGTGAACTGATCCGCCAGCAGATGGTCGAGGCTGCGCGCCTCCCAGCTCAGCTTGGCGCCCTGGGAGCGCTGGGTACTGTCCTCGCGATACTGGCGGACCTGCCATTTGCCATCGGGCTGGGGGACTTCGCGCGGCCCCTGATCCCGCTTGGCGTTGTCCTCGAAGTAGTCGAGTTCGAGGCGCAGCAGGTGGTGCTCGCTCAGGGTGAAACGAGAGCTGGTGGAGGCACTCAGGCCATCCAGATCCGCCGGGATGCGGCTCTCGTCATAGTTGGCTGTCTCGTGCCCCTGCCAGCCGGAGAGGCGCAGCAGGTGTTCTGTTTCAGCCCAGCGGGCGGCACCGGTGGCGCTCAACTTCTGCTTGTCGCTGCTGCCATCATGCAGGACTTTGCTGCTGAGGTAGGCATCCTGCCCCTGCAGATAATCCTCCGGCTGCTTGGTGGAGATGACGATGGTGCCGCCGATGGCGTCTGATCCGTGCAGGGCGGAGCCTGCCCCCTTGGCCACCTCAATCTGCTTGACGTCATCCAGGTCGAAGCTGAAACGGCCCACCTTGTCGTTGAGATCGTCGGCGCCGAAGCCGTCGCTGACCCTGACCCCGTCCTTGATGATCAGCACCCGGTTGCCACCAATGCCGCGGATGCTGATGTTTTGCGGACGCCCTGCCGAGCCGGTCACAGATACGCCGGGTTCGTTCTTGAACACGTCTGTGAGTTCGGTGGCGACCTGGCGATCCAGGTCCTCTTCGGTGATGACTGTGATGGCGCCCGAGATATCGGACAGCTTCTGTTCGACCCGCTGGCCCTTGACCACTATGGTCTCGCGCGCCTTGAGGTGAGCAGGGGTACCAGTCCCATCGAGTTGGGTCTGATCGCTGGCGGCCAGCGCTGTGCCGGACAGCAGCATGGGCCAGTAGTGCAGCAGTATTTTCATTTTGAGAATGATTGTTATTTGAGCCTGAAGGGCGCGGATTATTACAGAGTGGTCCATCCAGATCAATGATTGATAATCATTATCATTTTGTTTTTATGATCTTGATCAGATTGATATTTTTGATGGAAGAGTCAGTAGTGAAAAGAAGAACGTTTGCGCCGGCAAGTGAGAACATGAAGGGGAGAAGAGGGCTATCTGTCTGGGCAGTAAACCCGTCCCCTATGGGTTCCCTTGGGCATAGATGCCAGGTGTTGTTTTCCGGCCCGTGCTGCACGCAATAAAAAGCCCGCTACGGGAGCGGGCTTGGTGAGTTGTGGTTTTCTGGCCGTCAGGGGGCGCGATAGAAGCGGTTGAGCTCGTTCATCACCTGGATCATGACACCCATGTCGGGGGTGCCGTGCTTGATGGGACGGTAGCTGTTGCGCTCCAGCAGTTCAAAGTCACCCTGCTTGTTGAAGTGGGTGATGGTGTTGCCCTGATAGATGGCAAAATCACGCTGATCCCCGGCCAGCAGCCAGTTGCGCGGGCTGTTGTCGAACAGACTGCGGCCTGTGCTGTAGTCCCGCGCCGGGTTACGCACCCCCAGCATGCCCTGCATCAGGGTGGGCACCAGATCCAGATGGCTGCTCAACTGGCTCTGTGCCAGGGTGTCGTTGCCCGGCCAGGCCAGCACGAAAGGCACCTGCACCTGATAGGGCGAGTAGTTGGTGCCATAACCCCAGCTGTTGCTGCGAGTATCGTTGAACTCCTGACCGTGGTTGGAGGTCACCACGACTATGGTCTGCTCGTTCAGGCCCTGCTGTTGCAGCTGGCTCAGCATCTGTTCCAGCAACTGATCGGTGTAGAAGACGGTGTTCTTGTAACGGTTCTCCAGCTTCTGCAGGTTTTTGGCCTGATAAGCGGTGGCCGGATTGAACTTGGTCAGCTCGGGCTGGAAGGGGCCCTTCATGTCGGCCGGCAGCTGGTAATCACCGGGGCTCGACAGATAGACCAGCGAGAACCAGGGTCTGTCCGGCGAGCGCTTGGCGAGCCACTGCTGCCAGTCACCGATCAGCAGCTGATCATTGGTCTGCTCGGAGACAAACACCTGCTTGCGCAGACCGGAGAGGATGCTCTGGCGATACTGCTGCGCATCTTCCAGTGCGCCAAACAGGCCGAACTGGTAATCCTGGCGCAGCATCTCGTCGAACAGTACCGGCGGTGTCTTGTCGTTGCGGATGTCGTCGTAATAGTGGCCGGGCAGGCCATAGAAGAGGCTGAACATTCCCATCACATCGTCATTGCCGCCACTCATGTGGTTGCGGAAATTGAGATGGCTGTCTGCATAACGCTGCAGATTGGGCATGTTGATGCTGTTGAGCATGTCGGCTCGCAACGAATCCACCACCACCACCAGCAGGTTCTTGTGGGTAATGGGGGCGTTGACGCTGAGCGGGCGCAGGGGATAGCGCAAGCGGCTCTCGCTTTCGCCATCCTGGGATTCTGCCTTCTTCTCGTACTGATCCAGGTCCAGCCAGCCGTGCTTGGCCAGGAAGCTCTTGGCGGTCATGGGGTAGGAGAGCGGGAAGTTGGCGCGCTGCATGGTAATGGGCTGATACAGGGTGGCATCGGCCCAGCTGTTGACCACGTGGGTCAGAATGAAGCAGACCAGCAGGGCCAGCCCCACCTGATTGCCATACTGACGGCGCTTGCGCTTGTTGATCTTGCGCCACACATAGGCTGACAGCAGCAGTTGCAGCAGGAAGATGGTTGGCACCGCCACGAAGATGATGCTCCAGATCGAGCCTTCCTCGGTCTGGGCCTGATCCAGCAGCAACTGCCACACCTGAGCGTTCAAGTGGAACTTGAACAGCTGGAACACCTGGGTGTCGATGAGCAGGAGCACCAGCGCCAGGGTGGCGATGATGGCCGAAATGAAGCGCAGCAGCTTCTCTTTGGGCAGCACGAAACTCAGCGGGAATATGGTCAACAGGTAGGTGACAAAGCTCAGAAACGAGAAGTGACCTATCCAGCTGATGATGAGATAGGTCACGCCGAGCGTGGTCGATGGCCAGCTGATGGCACCCAGATAGCGGGTGGCAATCAGCATGGCCAGAATGATGTTGAAGAAGGAGAACCAATGCCCCCAGGTGATCAGGCGAGAGACATTATCACGATAGGGGTTGCCGGTTTCGACCATAGTGATCCATCTGCTTTGAGAAACGTCAAAAAAAGGCGGCGACTCAGTGAGTGTCGTGGCGAGTGTTGACCGAGGAAGTCAGTGCCTGGACATATTTTTCAGTGATCGCCTGGCGTTGTGCCGGGGCCATGCCGTTGATGATATTGGTCGTCACGTTACCCAGCACCATGAGGCTGAGGTCGACTGGCGCCTTGTGCTTTTCCAGTACAGTGATCAGGTCATTCATCAGGTCATCAAACTGCTGGTTTGTGTACTTTGATACGATGGGCATAATCTTCAGTTCATCTCGGTTCAAAGCGCCTTATAATACTTCACCCTTTCGGCTAACACTATGGCTTTGTGACATGAGTCTCGATATCGACAAGATCATTCTTCACTCCCTGCGCCAGGGCGGCGATGGTCAACCTCACGCCGACACCCGCAGCCAGACCCTGCCTGCTGATGAGGCGGTTCAGGGGCTGATGGCGGAGCTGCATCGCATTTACAACGGCAAGGGTGGCAAGGGCTTTGGCTTTTTCGCTGACCCCGAAGCCGCCGTCGCCGAGCTGGCCGACGGTGAGGAAGCCCCCAAGCAGCCTTCTCCCGCCTTTCGCATTGCCCTTGAGCAGCTGCTCGGCGATCAGCTCGAATTCGTCCCCTTCTCGGTCAATATGACCCAGCTGCTGGTCAAGAACCTGGTGGATCACGCCCTCGACGAGCAGGGTGTATTGCTGTTTGCCAAATACAACTATGTGGGGGTCGATTACCTGATGGTCGCCCTGCTGGAAGGCAAGGAGAGCGTCACCGTCAGCGAGGCGCTGGACTTGCGCCATATCCATTATCTGGATATCGGCAAGCTCAATCTGGTGGCACGCATCGATTTGACTGAATGGAAAACCCAGCCAGACTCTCGCCGCTATATCACCTTCAGCAAGGGGCGGGTCGGTCGCAAACTGGGGGACTTTTTCATGGACTTGCTGGGTGCCCGCGAGGGCATGGATGCCAAGATCCAAAATAAAGGGCTGCTGCAGGCGGTGGATGATTATTGCGACAGTCGTCAGCTCGAAGCGGCCGATCGCAACGACTACAAGAAGCAGGTCTTCAAATATTGCACCGAGCAGGCCAGCGCCGGTGAAGAGATCGAAATCAAGGAGCTTTCCGCCGAACTCTCTGCAAGAGAAGCGGGCGACGGCGATCTCGATTTTTACAGCTTCATCGGTCAGGAGTATGAGCTGGAAGAGCGCTTCCCCGCCGATCGCTCCACCCTGCGCGGCCTGACCAAGTTCGTCGGCTCCGGTGGCGGTCTGACCCTGAGTTTCGAGCAGAAATTGCTGAACAGCCGGGTGTTTTACGATCCCCAGACCGATACCCTGACCATTCGCGGCGTGCCACCCAATCTCAAGGATCAACTGCTGCGCCAGTCGTAATGTGATCTGCTTTCCATTTTTGGCAAAAAGACACCGCACTTCGCTGCGGTGTCTTTTTATTTAAGGGGGTAAGTCGCCTCGAAACCAACTCGGTGCTTTGTTAACAATTTAAACAGAATAACCACCGTGAAAGGGTTTTCAATGCAGTGAAAACCCTTTCATTTGTGTTTTTTTATTTCCATTTGGTAATTTAATTTCTGTTTTTGGCGAGAAATATGCCAATAAATGGCGATAACTCCCTGAAATAAGAAAATGTTTTCATAACTTTCTGGAAGAAAATACGTAATTGCATTTCAAAAATGCGAGTTGCGTCATGTGAGGCAGTAGCGGCTTGGGATAATATTCATCTCGCACACAATGCTCTTACAGCGCGGAACTAATACAAGGAAAGGCTCATGAAAAAGAAATTGCTGTCATCCCTGATCGGTCTGGCTACTCTGGGCGTGGCTTGCTCTGCCACTGCCGCCATTGACGAAGGTCAACTGACCATCTGGATTAACGGTGACAAGGGATACAATGGTCTGGCTGAAGTAGGTAAGAAGTTTGAAGCCGAAACCGGCATCAAGGTGACGGTTGCTCACCCTGATCAGGTGGAAGTGAAATTCCAGCAAGCCGCTGCCACCGGCAACGGTCCGGACATCTTCTTCTGGGCTCACGACCGTTACGGTGAGTGGGTCAAGGCCGGTCTGCTGGTCCCTGTTACCCCGAACGCAGCCACCAAAGCCAAGTTTGAACAGTTCGCCTGGGATGCCATGGCAGTGGATGGCAAGACCTACGGTTATCCGGTTGCAGTAGAAGCCGTGAGCCTTATCTATAACAAGGATCTGCTGCCCGAGCCGCCGAAAACCTTCGAAGAGATCGCCAAGATCGACGAAGCGCTGAAGAAAAATGGCAAGCGCGCCATCATGTGGGCCTATGACACCCCCTATTTCAGCTACCCGCTGGTGGCTGCCAACGGTGGCTATGCCTTCAAGAAAACCGCTACCGGTTATGACGTGAAAGATACCGGCGTGAACAACGCAGGTGCCAAGGCCGGTGTTGGCTATATCTCCGAGATGATCAAATCCGGTCACCTGGAAAAAGGCATCGACTACGGTGTGATGGACGCCAAGTTCAACAAGGGCGAAGTGGCCATGATGATCAACGGTCCCTGGGCCTGGAGCAACCTGGACAAGAGCGGCATCAAGTACGGTGTAGCGTCCCTGCCGACCCTGAAGGGCAACCCGGCCAAAGCCTTCGTTGGCGTACTGGGTGCGACCATCAACGCCGCCAGCCCGAACAAGGATCTGGCTATCGAGTTCCTGGAAAACTACCTGCTGACCGATGCCGGTCTGGCGCCGGTCAACGCCGACAAGCCGTTGGGTGCCGTAGCACTGAAGTCCTTCCAGAAGACCCTGGAATCCGATCCGCACATCAAGGCAACCATGGTGAACGCCCAGAATGGCGAGCCGATGCCGTCCGTGCCCGAGATGAGCCGTTTCTGGTCTTCCTTCGAAACTGCCCTCAAGAACGTGACCTCCGGCCGTCAGAGCGTTGACGAAGCCCTGGATACCGCTGCCAAGCGTATCGTTCAGTAAGCATGCACTACCCGGGAGGCCGCAACGGCCTCCCACTCTCTCAAATCTCTCTTGGCGTTATAAAGGTTAATTGGCATGGAAGTAGTACCTTCTATTGAATCCTATGCCGGTCCGAAGGATAAGCACACCTGGCTTAAGTGGACCATCGCTGCTCTGGTAGCCATCCTCAACGGTTATGCGGCCGTGATGATGTACGCCAGCGGTGAGTGGGTATTCGCTCTGCTCGATCTGGTGGTGGTGTCCGTCGGTCTGTATGTCTTCATGAACAAGAAGACTTATGCCCACCGCTATATCTTCCCCGGTGTGGCTGGCATGGTTGTGTTTATCATCTTCCCTCTTGCCTACACGATCGGCATCGCCTTCACCAACTACTCGGGAGCCAACTTGCTCTCCCTTGAGCAGGCACGGGATTACCATCTGAAAAAAAGCTACAAGGTGGCTGGCGGTGAATTCGATTTCACCCTGCTGGGTGGTGAGAACAATCAGTTTCAGCTGTTGCTGAAACAGGACGACCAAGCCTTTATCAGTCAACCCCTTACTCTGATGAACAACAAGGCCCGTGAACTGGCTGTCCGCGAGGGCAGAGTCCATGACGCAGTCCAGGTTGTTCAGTTGCAGCCTCTGGCAGAAGAGGCCGTGGACAAGGTGGCCCCCATTCGTGCCATCGTCGATCATCGCACTCACCTGAGCGCGCTGGATCTGGTGTTGCCGGAAGGTGGCATTCACCTGACCCTGAGCAGCCTGCGCAAGTTTGCCGCTCAGAAGCAGCAGTACACCCGGCTGATGGATGGCGCCGTGCTCAAATCCGGCGTGGTGATCAAGGACAGCAACCTGCTGCGTGACACCCAGACCGGCGAGCTGATGCTGCCCAACGGTGACACCGGCTTCTATCAATACATCGACGAGCAGGGACAGTTTGTCGGCAAGGGCATGGCCCCCGGTTTCGTGGTGAGCGTGGGTTGGAAAAACTTCGTGCGCATCATGACAGACCCGGGTATCCAGGGTCCCTTCATGCAGATCTTCGTCTGGACCGTGATCTTCTCCGCCGGCTCAGTGGGCTTCACCCTGGCCATCGGCATGGTGATGGCATGTCTGGTGCAGTGGGAACAGCTCAGAGGTCGCGGCTTCTATCGGGTCATGCTGATCCTGCCCTATGCGATACCGGCGTTTATCTCCATCCTGGTGTTCAAGGGCTTGTTCAACCAGAACTTCGGCGAGATCAACCTGTTCCTGGAAGCGGCGTTCGGCATCAAGCCGGACTGGTACACCACCCCCTTCCTGGCCAAGGTGATGATCCTCATCGTCAATACCTGGCTTGGCTACCCCTACATGATGATCCTCTGCATGGGCTTGCTCAAAGCCATTCCGGATGATCTCTACGAGGCGTCCGCCATGGACGGTGCCGGCCCTGTGCAGAACTTCTTCAAGATCACGGTTCCGCTCTTGATGAAGCCGCTCACTCCGCTGCTGATTGCATCCTTTGCTTTCAACTTCAACAACTTCGTACTCATACAGTTGTTGACGAACGGGGCGCCGGACATCATAGGCGCCAGTACCCCGGCCGGTACCACGGATCTGTTGGTGAACTACACCTACCGGATTGCGTTCCAGGGCTCGGGTGGTCAGGACTACGGTCTGGCCAGTGCCATCGCTACCGCCATCTTCCTGATCGTCGGCGCGCTTGCACTGCTCAACCTGAAATTGTCCAAAGCCGACAAGCAACAGTAAGGAGGCTTCTCAATGGCTATCGTACAACCCAAATCAGTCAAATACCGGGTGTGGGCAACCCACCTGGTCATGTGGGCCTTCCTGGCGCTGATCATCTTCCCGGTGATCATGGTCATCGCCATCTCGTTTCGTAACGGCAACTTCTCGGTGGGGGAAATCATCCCCTCCGATCCGACCCTGGATCACTGGAAGCTGGCGCTGGGCATGTCCATCACCAACGCCGATGGCAGCATAACGCCGCCGCCGTTCCCCGTGCTGACCTGGCTGTGGAACTCCATCAAGATCGCCGGCATCACGGCCCTGATGATAGTGACGCTGTCGACCACCTGTGCCTATGCGTTTGCCCGCCTGCGTTTTCGCGGCAAGCAGACCATATTGCAAGGGATGCTGATCTTCCAGATGTTCCCGGCCGTGCTGGCACTGGTGGCCATCTATGCGCTGTTCAACAAGATAGGTGACTATGTGCCCTGGCTGGGTCTCAACACCCACGGTGGCCTTATCCTGGCTTACATGGGTGGCATAGCGCTGCACGTCTGGACCATCAAGGGCTACTTCGAGACCATAGACTCCTCTCTGGAAGAGGCGGCAGCCATCGATGGCGCGACCCCGTGGCAGGCGTTCCGCCTGATCCTGTTGCCCCTGTCGGTGCCCATTCTGGCGGTGGTGTTCATTCTGGCCTTCATCGGTACCATCACTGAGGTGCCCGTTGCTTCCATTCTGCTGCAGGATGTGAACAACCTGACCTTGGCGGTCGGTGCCCAGCAATACCTCTATCCGCAGAACTATCTGTGGGGTGACTTTGCGGCTGCAGCTGTCCTGTCGGGTCTGCCTATTACTGTGGTCTTCCTGATGGCGCAGCGCTGGCTGGTCGGTGGCCTCACTGCCGGTGGCGTGAAAGGTTAAGTGTGTTGCCGCATGCGCCACACAGCCAGCACCAAGGTGTTCCTGCTGGTCTGTCACAGGGCTGGCTGGTCGGTGGCCTCACTGCGGCAGTGTGAAAGGCTAACGTTTAACGGCTAACGGTTTTAATGGCCGGGGGAGCTGACTCCCCCCGCCGTCACGATTTGCAAAGATTCAAGAGCGGAGCTCGTCATGGCTGAAGTAGTACTCAACAACGTTCGCAAGAACTACGATCCGGCGGTCCACAAGGACACGCTGCGCAACATCAACCTGGCCATCAAGGAAGGGGAGTTCATCGTCTTCGTCGGCCCGTCCGGTTGCGGCAAGTCCACCCTGCTGCGGATGATCGCGGGTCTGGAAGACATCACCAGCGGTGAGCTGACTATCGGCGGTCGTTACATGAACGACGTGCCGCCGGTGGAGCGCAACGTCGGCATGGTGTTCCAGTCCTACGCTCTCTATCCGCACATGAACATCTACGAGAACATGGCCTTTGGCCTCAAGCTCAAGAAGATGGACAAGGAGAACATCCACAAGCGGGTGATGCGCGCCGCCGAAATCCTGGGGCTTGAGCCATTGCTGGACAGAAAGCCCAAGGCGCTCTCCGGCGGTCAGCGCCAGCGGGTGGCCATAGGTCGCTCCATAGTGCAGCAGCCGCAGGTGTTCCTGTTTGACGAACCCTTGTCCAACCTGGATGCCGCCCTGCGGGTCAAGATGCGCATCGAGATCGCCAAACTGCACAAGGAGCTCAACTCCACCATCATCTACGTGACCCACGATCAGGTGGAAGCCATGACACTGGCCAACCGCATCGTGGTGCTGAGCCCGCTCAAGGGCGAGGCCCAAACCAACCTGGAGCAGTTCGGTACCCCGCTCGATCTCTACCACAACCCGGACAACAAGTTCGTGGCGGGCTTTATCGGCTCACCCAAGATGAACTTCCTGTCGGGCGAATTGCTGGAGATTGGCGAGCAGGAGTGTGTGGTCAAACTCACCTCCGGCGATACGGTGCGGGCGCGGGTCGATGCCCGTCGTGGCTCGGTCGGTGACAAGGTAGAGCTGGGTATTCGTCCCGAGCATCTGTTCCCGCTCGATCACCCCCATGCTCATAGCAAGGTGGGCGGGATAGTGCAGGTGGCTGAACACCTGGGCGCGGAATCCTTCGTTTATATGGATGTGGATGGTCACGACTTTACCGTCAAGGCCACCTCGGACGTGGATGTGGCAACCGGTCAGACCTACAGCGTGGGTATCCCGGCTGAAGCCTGTTATCTGTTTGACGCCAAAGAGCAGGCGTTCCCTCGTACCGCCAAGTACATTCGTACCTGATTTTTTGCGCTGGTTTTCCTTAGTATTCAATGCCTTTTTGCCGGTCGTCAGACCGGCTTTTTATTGCCTGCCGTTCGGGAACATGGCAGGCAGGGTGATGGTGATCAGGCCTCCAGCTCGGCGGTAATGTCGGGTACAAAGGTCTGGCTGGCCAGCGGCGGGCGCTCGTACCCCTCGGTCGTGATGGGGGGCAGCTTGATGGGTTCGTAGTGGATCGCCTCGTAGGGCACCTTGCCGAGCAGGTGGGCGATGCAGTTGAGGCGTGCCCGGCGCTTGTCGTCGGCATCGACCACGAACCAGGGACAGTCTTCCGTGTCCGTGTAGGTGAACATGTCATCCTTGGCGCGGGAGTACTCCACCCAGCGCGAGCGGGATTGCAAGTCCATGGGGCTGAACTTCCAGCGCTTGATGGGGGTGTTGATCCGCTCCTTGAAACGCTTCTCCTGCTCTTCGTCCGAGACCGAGAACCAGTATTTGATCAGGGTGATTCCTGAGCGGATCAGCATGCGTTCAAACTCGGGACAGGCCCGTAAAAACTCGCGATACTCCGCATCGCTGCAAAACCCCATCACCCGCTCGACTCCGGCCCGGTTGTACCAGGAACGGTCAAACAGCACCATTTCACCGGCGGCGGGCAGGTGGGCGGCATAGCGTTGAAAATACCACTGGGATCGCTCTCTATCGGAGGGAGCGGGCAAGGCGGTGACCCGGCAGACCCGTGGGTTGAGTGGTTCTGTGATGGCCTTGATGACGCCGCCCTTGCCGGCGGCATCGCGCCCCTCGAATAGCACCACCACCTTCAGCCCCTCCTGCTTGACCCACTCCTGCAGCTTGACCAGCTCCTCCTGCAGATGGGTGAGGTGATGCTCATAGCACTTCTTGTCCAGACGCGGGCGCTTCTTGCTCTTTTCCTTCGGCATGGCTTTCTCCTTTTTGAGTCCTTTCCTTGAGTCATCTTCAGCTTGCACCAGGGAGGCGCCACTGCCAAGGACTGCGTGTTACACTGCCGCCCCGTCGCTGGCAGCAAAACAGCATGGCGATTTACACTGCCGCCTCATCAGCCGCTGGCAATAGAAAAAACATGAAGCCATTTATGGCGATTTGTATTGCCGTCTCATCATCAGCAGCAGGCAACAGGAGAAAACATGAAGCAATTTATGGAGATAGCGGGCCGCCAAATGGCCTATCTGGACGAGGGGCAGGGCCCGGTTCTGTTGTTTGGCCACAGCTACCTGTGGGACAGCGCCATGTGGGCGCCGCAGATTGCCGCGCTCAAGGGCCAGTACCGCTGTATCGTGCCCGAGCTGTGGGGCCATGGCGATTCCGACCGGTTGCCGGAGGGTCCCTGCACCCTGGCGACCCTGGCCCGGGATCATCTGGCGCTGCTCGATGCCCTCGGGGTCGAAGAGTGTGTGCTGGTGGGTCTCTCCATCGGTGGCATGTGGGGTGTCGAGCTGGCCAGGATGGCACCGACCCGTCTCAAGGGAGTGGTGCTGATGGACAGCTTCGTCGGTCTCGAGCCCCAGATCACCTGCGAGCGTTACCTCGGCATGCTGGGCATGATTGGGCAGCTCGGCGCAATACCGGCACCCATAGTGGAGCAGGTGGCGCCGCTGTTTTTTGCCAATCAGCCGAATGCGGCCTTGATTGACGGATTCAAGGAACGCCTTGCCTCCTGGCCGGGGGAGAAGATAGCCGCCATGGTGGCGGTGGGCCGCAGCTTTGTGACCCGGGAAGACCGTATCGACTGGCTGGAAGAGATCAGGGTGCCGGCGCTGGTCATGACCGGCTGCGAAGACAAGGCACGCCCCGTGCTGGAGGGTTATCTGATGGCCGAAGTGCTGGGTTGCCCCTTCAAGGAGATCCCGGCCGCAGGCCATATCTCCACGCTGGAAAATCCCGCCTTCGTCAACCAGGCACTGACGGCATTTCTGGCCGGGCTCTGATATCGACAACCACAATTGCATGACAAAGAAGGGAGCCGTGGGCTCCCTTCTTTGTTTCATGATTGTTGGTTGTCACCCTCTGTCACCTGAGAGGTGCATGCGCCCTCAGACGCCGGGCAGGGCAGGATCATCCCGCTTGGGCCAGGCATTGATCACCGCCTTGACCAGGGTGGCGAGGGGAATGGCGAAAAAGACGCCCCAGAACCCCCACAGGCCGCCAAACACCAGCACGGCTATGATGATGGCCACCGGATGCAGGTTGACCGCCTCGGAGAAAAGCAGAGGCACCAGCAGGTTGCCATCGAGGGCCTGGATCACCAGATAGGCCACCATCAGCCAGACGAAATCAGAAGAGAATCCCCACTGGAACAGGGCCACCATGGCCACAGGTACAGTGACCGCTGCCGCGCCTATGTAAGGAATGAGCACGGAGAAGCCGACCGCCACCGCCAGCAGGGCGGAGTAGCGCAGTCCCATCAGGGCAAAGGGGATATAGGTAGCCACCCCGACGATAAGGATCTCGATCACCTTGCCCCGAACATAGTTGATGATCTGGCCGTTCATCTCGGTCCAGACTCGCTTGACCAGAGCCCGGTTGCGCGGCATGAAGCGGGTGAGCCCGCTGAGCAATGGCTGCTTGTCCTTGAGCATGAAGAACACCATCAGCGGCACCAGAATGAGGTAAATAAGAAGAGCGACCACGTTCACCAGCGAGCTGAGGGAGGCGCTCACCAGATGCTCGCCGCCACTCAGGATGCGTTGGCGAATGTTGTCTATCACAGTCTCGACCAGGGTGACGTCGATGATCTCGGGATAGAGGTCTGGCAGGGTGCGCACATAGTCCTGGGCATGGGCCAGCATGGAGGGAGACTCCTTGGCCAGATTGATGCCCTGACTCACCAGGGTCGGGATCAGTCCCAGCAAGGCCATCACTGTCAGTGCGATGAACAGCAGCAGCACCAGCGTGGTGGCAAGAGCCCGGGAGAGGCCGGTCCGTTGCAGCCGGTTGACTGGCCACTCCAGCAGATAAGCCATGACGATGGCCACCAGTATGGGGGCCAGCAGGTTGCCAAACAGCCAGAGCACGGCAAAGCCGAACACCAGCAACAGGAAGAGGGTGACCGCATCGGGGTCGGAGAAACGGGTCTGATACCAGCGCTTGAGTACTTCTAACATGACAGCATCCTTTCGTGACTGGGGCTCATGATGGCTGTTTGGCCCCGACAACCAACTGCAAAAAGATCGTATTGTCCGGCTCCTGTCGCAACCAGAAGCTGTGCCCCTGGCGTTGCAAGTAGGCTGGAATATCCTGCCGGGAGCCCGGGTCTGCCAGCTGAATGGACAAGGATTGACCGGGCGTCGCCTGACGCAACCAGAGCTTGAGCCGGATCAGTGGCTCCGGGCAGCGCCAGGGGGTCAGATCGAGGTGTTCCATAGGGGCTCCATCGGGCATGAAGCGGTTATTATGGCCGTGATAAGAGCATGAAACAACGCTTGTAGCCCTTGAGGGGCAAGGGTATTCTGCCGGTGTCCCGGTAGGGTCTGATTGGAGATAGAGATAACGTGGCACGCTTTTCCCCTTTGATGGCATCGCTTCCCCTGCTGGCTTCCCTGATGGGGGCCACTTTCCATGCCCAGGCGAGCAATCAGCTTCCCGACATAGGCACCGCCGGGGTGGCCGCCCTGCCCATCGAGCAGGAGGTGCGCTATGGCAATGCCTTCATGCGTTTCGCCCGGGCCGGCTTGCCGATCATAGATGATCCCGTGCTGAGTCAGTACATAGACGATCTGGGGCAGCGCTTGCTGACCAACGCCGACGGGGTGCGTTTTCCCTTTACCTTCTTCCTTATCAATGATCCCAGCATCAACGCGGCCGCCTTCCTCGGTGGTCGGGTCAAGGTGCACACCGGCCTTTTCCTCTATGCCGACAGCGAGAGCGAGCTGGCCTCGGTACTGGCGCACGAAATCACTCACGTGACCCAGCGTCACATCGCCCGCTACATGGAGGCGCAGGCGAGCAGCTCCGCCATGACCCTGGCCGGGCTGGTGGGCTCCATTGCGCTGGCGGTGATCAACCCCACCGCCGGTATCGCCGCCTTGCAGACCACCCTCGGATTGTCGATGCAATCGGCCATCAACTACACCCGCGACAACGAATATGAAGCGGACCGGATCGGCATGAAGACCCTGTATGACGCAGGGTTTGACCCCATGGGCATGGCCAACTTCTTCCAGAAACTGGCGGCCGAGTATCGCTACGCCAGCAAGCCGCCCCAGATGCTGCTCACTCACCCCCTGCCCGAGACCCGGATCTCCGAGGCCCGCGGCCGCGCCAACAGCTATGGGCGCCGCAACTTGCCCCCCAGCCTCGACTTCTGGCTGGCCAAGGTGCGCATTCAGGTGCGCTATGGCACCGAGACCCCACAGGCGCTGCTCAGCTATTTCGACAGTCGTCTGCAAAAAGGGGATTACCCCCTCAAGGATGCGGCCACCTATGGCAAGGCGCTGGCCTTGTTGCAACTCAAGCGCACCGATGAGGCTGACACCCTGATGCAGGAGCTGGCAACCCGTCATCCGGAAGACTTGTTCGTGGTCGATGCCCTGACCGATATCGATCTCGCCAAGGGGCGCAGCGCCCAGGCCATTGCACGGCTGGAGAAGTTCCGCGCCCGCATGCCGGATA
Organism: Aeromonas sp. 2HA2; assembly: GCF_029237345.1. Classification (NCBI taxonomy): domain Bacteria; kingdom Pseudomonadati; phylum Pseudomonadota; class Gammaproteobacteria; order Aeromonadales; family Aeromonadaceae; genus Aeromonas; species Aeromonas sp. 2HA2. The sequence continues at coordinate 146,143 of NZ_JAACGB010000005.1, forward strand.
ACGAAGTGGTGGTGGTCAACCTGGGTAACGCCTATCTGGAAGGGGGCGATTACAAGAAATCCATCGCCATACTGGACCCCTATGCCCGGGATCACGAAGAGAACAGCCTGGCCTGGAACCTGCTCTCCGATGCCTATCGCAAGGCGGGCCGAATGACAGAGTTGCACATGGCACGCGCCGAGATGCTCTCCCTGCGGGGGGATTATCAAGCCGCCATCGACGAGCTGATCGTGGCCCGTGGCACCACCAGCGACAAGCTGACCCTGGCCAGACTGGAGGCGCGCATCACAGAGCTGGAGCGCGCGAAAAAGGATCTCGACAGCCTGAAAGGGTGATGACTCAGACAAGCGGTGAAACGGGGTGCTCCAGCAATGGCGCGCCCCGTTTTCTTCCCGGATGGAAGACTCTTCCCGGCTACCCCTTCACAAGGGGGCGGGGCGGCAGACTCGTGATGAAAGAGAAGCGTCGCAGACGCTCAAATGTCAGGAAGGCGCATCGGTGCTTCCCCTGGCAAGGGGAGGGGAGTTTATCTAACGAAATTGCGCAGCCCGCAGCTTGAGGGCGGCAATCCTCTGCCCGTCGAGCTCTCCCACCAGCGTCGCTTGCAATCGGCCATCGCCATCGAGCAGATAGCTGGTGGGCAGCCCGGTTGGGAGAGAGATGGGGAGGTGCGCCTCTTTATCGGCGATCAGCAGCGGGACTCTGATGTGATGGCGACTGGCCAGTGCCCCCAGCTCGGCCGGGGTGGCGGGATCGTAACTGATGATCACCACGGCTATCTTGCCCTCCTGCGCCAGTGTTTCCAGTAGCGGCAATTCCCGCAGGCAGGGGGCGCACCAGGGCGCGAAGTAGTTGACCAGGAGCGGCTTGCCGGCAAACTGCGCCAGCGTCACCGGCTGACCCTGGCTGTTGCTGAACTCGGGGGCTGGGGAGCAGGCCGTCAGCAGAGCCGCCACAATCAGCCAACAAATTCGTTTCATTTCCTGTGCCCTGCCGCTTACCCTGACCATCCGTTTCCCCTACAATAGCGCCGTTTCTTGTCCCATCTTGCGAACAATCAGGGAGTTACCATGAGCGAGACCCAAATCTACCACAATCCGCGCTGTTCAAAGAGCCGTGAAACCCTGGCCCTGCTGGAACAGCACGGGATCGCCCCGGATGTGGTGCTCTATCTGGAGCAGGCGCCGAGTGAAGATGTCATTCGCACCCTGCTGACCCAACTGGGCTTTGCCGATCCGCGCCAGCTGATGCGCACCAAGGAAGATCTCTACAAAGAGCTGGGGCTGGCGGATCAGAGCGGCGATGCCCTCATTCGCGCCATGCACCAGCATCCCAAGCTCATCGAGCGCCCCATCGTCATCAAAGATGGCAAGGCCCGCATCGGCCGCCCCCCCGAGCAGGTGCTGGAGATCCTCAAGTGACCACTCGCTTCGCCCGTTTGCTGACCCTGGTCGGCTTCTTTGGTCTGCTGGGTTGGGTCATCCTCTGGCACCTGTTTCTCTCTCCCCACCCTGACCTCAATCCCTGGTTGCTGCCGGTGATCTGGACTGTACCGCTCCTGTTCCCGCTCAAGGGCATAGCACAGGGCAACCCTTACACCCACGCCTGGGGCAACTTCGTGCTGATGCCATATTTCCTGCACGCCCTGACGCTGATCACCACAGATGAAGGGGAGCGTTGGCTGGCTGTGGTTGAACTGGTGTTCACCACACTGGCGTTTGTCGGCACCATCTATTACGCCCGCCTGCGTGGCCGGGAGCTGGGCCTCAGCATTCGCAAGAAGAAGGGTGAGCTTTCACAAGAAGAGAAATAAGGCACTGGTTCAGTGCGCCTTTATCTGCAAACCGGACCCCGGGTCCGGTTTTTTATGGCCGCAAGCCGGCGTGGCCGCCTGTCTCGCGATAGTGGGCGAGCTGCTGCTTGCTAAATGCCATCAGTTGGGGATAAAAGCGCAGAAAGCCCAGCTCGCAGGTATGCCAATCCATCTCATCCAGGGTGGTGAGGGCATCGCCGAGCAACACAGGGCGGCGCAGACGATGGCCTATGCCGTTGAGGGCCCGGCCCAGCCCCTCTTTGTGACGATAGGAGGCAATCCAGTTCTGCTCCGCCATCCGTTTCAGCGCCGCTGGCAAGCCGTCTGCCAGCAGCAGGTGATCTGCCAATAGCTGCTCATAGCTGTGCTGCAAAAAGCGGGGCAGAGGCTCTGCGCAAAATTGTGGCCAGTGCACACTGAGCCAGTGGTCGTAGAGCATGTCCACCAGTATGCCGCCAAAGCGGCGCCAGGGCGCCTCAAAGCAGGCCACCGCCGCCCTGTGCTCCGGGTGTGCATCGGTGAAGGCATCAATCTTGCGATGCAACCAGATCCCCTCGTCGAACTCGGGGGCGAGGGCGCTTGGCAGTGGTCCCTTGATAAAATCCCCCAGCAGATTGCCGGTGAGGGAGCTTCGGGTATGGGCAGCCAGATGCAGATGAGCCAGATAATTCATGGGGCTAGGGTTGACCAGCAAATGAAAACTGAGGGTGAGCCTAGCGGATCCGGCTCTGCTTGCCTATGGCTGGTGAACCGGCGGCAAGGGGTTGGCACAAAAAAGCCCGACACTCGGGTCGGGCGTGATGGGGTCGGCTGGTTTAAATGGCCAGGAAGCCCAGGATCAGGATGGGGCCGAGCAGGCTCAGGATAAAGCCGGAGACAATCGCCACAGGTACTACCTGGATGCCACCGGATTTCTGAATGACCGGCAGGGTGAAGTCCAGCGCAGTGGCGCCACCGTACCCGATGGCGGCAGAGGGGTGGCGGCGCATCAACATGGGGATGATGAGAATAGCGATAAGCTCGCGACCCAGATCGTTGATAAAGGCGGCGGAGCCGAGCACAGGCCCCAGCTTGTCGGCCACCAGAATGCCCGACAGCGAATACCAGCCGAAGCTGGAGCTGATCGCCAAGCCATGGCTGAATGGCATGCCGAGCAACTGGGCTGCCAGCAGACTGCCCAGCCAGCTGCTGACGATGACGGTAAAGGCGATTTTCATGCCCCAGGGATTGAGCAGGATCTGGCGCAGTCGCATGCCGGAGTTGCGCATCTGCACCCCGATCAGCAGCAGCAACAACATCAGGGCCCACTCACTCAACTTGTCGATGGGCAAGATCCGCAGATCCACCAGCAGCCCCAGCAGCACGCCCCCCAGCACCACGAAGCAGAGCTGGAGTGATTCCCACAGCAGGTGCAGCTTGCTCGGCATCTTGGCGTCACTCGCCTCATGGGTCGGCGGGCTGCGTTTGTCGAGCCACCAGAGCGCCAGCAGGTTGCAGAAGGTAATTGCGGCCAGCATGACACCGGCCACCTTGAAGATCACCGCAAGGTTGCTGCCCAGGTTCTCCACATAGGCGAGCCCCAGCCCCATCAGAAACAGGATGAGATAGACCATCTTGCCCAGCGACTGATTGACCAGCTTGATGAGCCGGGCGGAAGAGAGGGGGATCAGATAGCCGATTGCCAGCGGCAGCAGGATCAGCAATACATTGAGCAACATCGGGGCCTCGATCACAAAACTGATAAAAATGACACCTTATCACTACTTATTGGCTCTGTGTCACATATCTGTGAGTTTGGATGTTTCATCCGGGGCTTTTTTATCAAGTTGTTATGCTTTTGGTGCAAATCCATGCACTGATGTGGCGCAGTGGCTCGCCTTGGTGCAGCAGGAGAATCGACGAGTCAGCCCACTTTTCAACAAGATGCAAACATCCGCAGGGTGAATAAAGCTGCTTGGGTACGGTTATGACCATGATGCAGGAATTTTCTTGCCACCCTTGCGATGTGGGTATAAAAAGGCGGTGTTGCCGTACTGGTCTGGATAGGGTTTTATGCAGACAAAGTGCTGAAAAATACCGATTAGACCAATAAAAATACAGACAAAACACCAAAGACCGCCGTTCTGTATTGTTTTTTGACTAGTCGAGTGATATTTTCGCTGAAGGTTGCCATCGGTTAACTTTTTGTTAAATGGACGATGGCTGAGTCACGCCGTAGCGGCGTCTAGGGACAGACAAGGTTGTAATGGATGAGCGACGTTGCCGCACTGGAAGTTCGTGAACTGCACAAGTATTTCGGCACCCACGAAGTGCTCAAGGGCATCGACATGACCGCCCACAAGGGGGACGTGATCTCCCTGATCGGCTCCTCCGGCTCGGGGAAGTCGACCTTTCTTCGTTGTATCAATTTGCTGGAAACACCCTCTTCCGGCACGGTTTCGCTTCATGGCGAGCTTATCCGGATGAAAACCAACCGGGCTGGCGAGCGGCTGGCGGAGGATGTGCGTCAGGTGGAGCGTATCCGCAGCCGTCTGGCCATGGTGTTTCAAAGTTTCAACCTCTGGTCGCACATGACCATCATGCAGAACATCATCGAAGTACCTATCCAGGTGCTGAAGATCCCCCGCGCCGAAGCCATCGCCAAGGCGGAGCATCTGCTCAATCGGGTGGGCCTGTGGGAGCGCCGGGATTACTACCCTGGCCACCTCTCCGGTGGTCAGCAGCAGCGTGCGGCCATTGCCCGGGCGCTGGCAGTGGATCCCGAAGTGATGCTGTTTGACGAACCCACTTCGGCGCTCGATCCCGAGCTGGTGGGTGAGGTGCTCGGCCTGATGCGTGAGCTGGCCGAAGAGGGGCGCACCATGCTGGTGGTGACCCACGAGATGTCGTTTGCCCGTGATGTGTCGAACAAGGTAATGTTTTTGCATCAGGGGCGCGTGGAAGAGGAGGGCAACCCCAAGGAGATTTTCGCCCATCCCAAATCGGAACGGTTCAAGCAATTTATCTCTTCCATCTATTGATGGGCGGGATCCAACGTTAACAGTCGACGATTTTATCAAGGAGAGATACATGAACAAGCTGATGCTGGCGACTGCCATAGTGACTGCCCTGTCTTCCGGTAGCCTGATGGCCAAGGAGTGGAAAGAAGTGCGGATCGGGGTGGAAGGTGCTTATCCTCCCTTCTCCTGGACCGAGCCCAGTGGCGAAGTGAAAGGCTTTGACATCGATATCGCCAACGCCCTGTGCGCAGAGATGAAGGTGAAGTGCACCCTGGTCAAACAGGATTGGGACGGCATCATACCGGCGCTGCTGTCGCGCAAATATGACGCCATCATCGCCACCATGGACATCACGGAAGAGCGCAAGAAGAAGGTGGACTTCACCCAGAAGTACCAGCACATTCCGGCTCGCTTCGCCGCCAAGAAAGGCACTGACGTTCAACTCGACAAGGCATTCATGGATGGCAAGGCCGTGGCGGTGCAACGCGCTACCTCCATGGATACCTACATCACCGACAACTTCCCCAACGCCACCATCAAGCGTTACGGCACCGCCGATGAAGCTTACCTCGATCTGAAATCCGGTCGTGTCGACTATGTGCTGGCCGACTCCGCTGCCATCACCGATGGTCTGCTGAAAAAAGAGGGCGGTGACGGCTTTGAGTTCGTCGGCCCGAAACTGACCGATCCCAAGTGGTTTGGTGAGGGTGCCGGCATCGCCGTTCGCAAGGCTGACAAGGATCTGAAAGAGAAATTCAACACGGCGATCCTGGCCCTGCGCGCCAACGGCAAGTACAAGGAAATCAACGACAAGTACTTCGAGTTCGACGTTTACGGCGAATAAGCAGAGGGTCGTTTACGGCGAGTAAGAAAGCGACGTCTACGGCGAATAACAACCGAATGTCGTCTACGGCGGATCATCAAAACCCCCTCCTGGCCTCCCCTTCACAAAGGGGAGGTGTTGCAAACTTCCTCCCTTGTATGAAAGAGCCAGGAGGAGGCTTGGGGTCCTTGCGGTGCCGACGGCGAACCAGGAACGACAGGCTGACTCCCGTCAGTCGTCATATCGGGCCCGTTATCTCCCGCAAGGAGTGATGGGCCTGCTTGATTGCAATGGAGCTGCATATGTGTGGTTTTAAAGAATATGGAGCCTCTGCTTGGGAGGGGCGAGCCCACTCAATGTGCAATGGAGCTGCATATGTTTGATTTGAAAGGATACGAAGCCTCCCTGCTGGAGGGCGCCTGGGTCACTCTGGAAGTGGCGCTGGCCTCGCTGCTGCTGGCGCTGCTGCTGGGGATGCTGGGAGCGCTCGCCAAACTGTCGCCCTACAAGTGGGCCAGGGGCATTGCGACCACTTACACCACCGTCATTCGCGGCATTCCCGACCTGGTGCTGATGATGCTGCTGTTCTTCGGCGGTCAGGTGCTGATCAACAGCGTCTGTACCTGGGTCAACGAGACCTACAACAACTTCTTGCTTGAGAGCAATCCCAATCAGGAGTGGGTCTCCCTGCTGCCTGATTACATCGATATCAGCCCGTTTGCGGCCGGGGTGGCCACCATAGGTTTCATCTTCGGTGCCTACATGACGGAGACATTCCGCGGCGCCATCCTGGCGGTGGACAAGGGGGAGCTGGAAGCCGCTCGCGCCTTTGGCATGCGGGCAACCCAGGTCTTTGTGCGGATCCTGTTTCCCCAGATGATGCGCCATGCCCTGCCGGGGTTTGGCAACAACTGGCTGGTACTGCTCAAGACCACGGCGCTGGTCTCCATCATCGGCCTCGATGACATGGTGCGCAAAGCGTCCCTGGCGGCAGGCTCGACCCAGTTGCCCTTCACCTTTTACATGGCGGTGGCCCTGATCTTCCTGATCTTCACTGCGGTTTCCACCTCGGCACTGAAGTGGGCCGAGCGTCACTACGCGATAAAGACGAGGTAAGCCATGGATTTCTCAATCATTCTCAAAGAGTGGCCTACCTACTGGCAGGGGCTTTACACCACAGTGCTGCTGGTGGCGGCATCCCTCATACTCGGTCTGGCGCTGGCGGTACCCATGGGGATACTGCGCAACAGTCGCAACTGGCTGATCAAGGGGCCGATTTGGGCCTATATCTACTTCTTTCGTGGCACCCCCTTGCTGGTACAGCTCTTTATCATCTACTACGGCGCTGCCCAGTGGGAGTGGCTGAAAAACAGCGCAGCCTGGACCCTGTTTGCCGAAGCCTGGTTCTGCGCTTTGCTGGCGTTCACCCTCAATACCGGCGCCTACACCGCAGAGATAGTGCGCGGCGCCGTGCTCAACATGCCCAAGGGGCAGATTGAAGCGGCCAACGCTTTTGGCATGAGCCGCTGGCAAACCCTCACTCGCATCATTTTGCCCAACTCGTTTCGCCGTGCGCTGCCCGCCTACAGCAACGAGGTGATCTTCATGCTGCAGGGCTCGGCGGTGGCTGGCATCATCACCATCGTCGACCTGACCGGCGCCGCGCGGATCATCAACTCCCGCTACTACAGCCCGTTCGAGGCCTTCCTGACCGCAGGCCTGCTCTACATGCTGCTTACTTTTGTCATCGTCTGGCTGTTCAAGAAGTGGGAAGCACGCTGGCATGCCCACCTGCGCCCCCGCAGCCTGTAACGACCATAAAAAAAGCCCGCAAGTGCGGGCTTTTTTGTGGGTGAGTGGAGGTCTAGAGCAGCGCCATCGGTGTCAGCATCTCCTCTGACAGCAAGCCAAAGGTACCCAGTGCACCTATGGCCCCGATGAGACAGGAAGATAGCCGGGAAGCGACCCCCTGTTTGGTGGGCGCCACCTGTTCACTGTGTCGATGGATCTTCTGCATCACTGCCATGGCGCTGAGTTCAAGATGGCGATAGAAGCTGGCATTGAGCTGGGTCAGATGCAGCAGGGATTGTCGCATCCGCTCGAAGGTGTCGTTGCACACCGGGCTCTGCTTGTGCCAGAACTTCTCAAGGGTGCCACGGGTGGTGAGACCCGGCAGATCGTACAGGGCACGTCCCATGCAGAAGGTCGGCACATCGTGCAGCAGGGCCGAGAGACCGACAGTACTGTTGATGGTGATGACCCCCTTGAGCAGGGGATAGAGGGTCGGCAGCGGCAAGTCATAACCGTAGAACACCCGCCCTTCCAGCCCGAGCAGCGTCACCAGGCGGTTGATCTGGGACTGGTAGCTGACGTAACCCCTGTCCATGGGATGATGTTTGAACAGCAAGACATCCTCACTGCGAGCATGTCGGGCAAAGGAGTTCATCACCTGGGCGACCATCTCTTCCACTCCGCTCAGGTCAGAGTGCTCCCTTATCTGAAAATCTTCGGTGACCTGCAGGGGCACGAAGAAGATATGGCCCTTGTGTTGGGGCAAGGCCCTGAGCAGGCGACGATCCGCCCCTCTGTACCACCACTTGACCAGACCGCCCGCCACCCAGCCTTTGGCCTCCTGATAGAGGCTCCAGGGTCTGTGGTTGACAAAATGGGGGTAGCGCCAGTGAAACAGATTCTTGCTGATGTGATAGCGGCTGGCATACCAGGCGCGGCGACCAAAGGTCTTGCCCACCTGCAATGGCGCATCATAAGGGGCGGGCCACTGCATCTCGGCCAGCTGGTCACGTTTGGCATAAAGCGGGCTGAAGGCATTCACCCCCCCTTGCTCCAGCGTCACGTAGTCCGGGCGCAGATAACCCTCTTCCATGGCCCAGACGGCGATCTTCTTCAGCTTGCAGATGCGAATGGCCTGCAGATGGTAATAGCGGCAATCTCCATAGCAGATCAGGCTGTCGATACGATGGCGCTTGATGAAGCGGCGAAAGAAGGTATTCCAGGTGTCCGGCTTGCCGGTGAAACGCTCGTTGTGACCGACGCAAGGCCAGCACTCATCCCCGCCATTGAAATGGATCTTGTAAACCTCATGGCCCGCTTCGCTCAGGGTCTGGCTGAGGGTCTGAAAGAAGGGGCCAAGCGGTCCTTGCAACAACAAAATCTTCATGTACGGCTTATCTCATGAGCTGGGGGAGGGAGGGACGTTGCAGCAGCGTCTGTGTTAGATAACTCAGTTTGATCTGCCAGCGCTGCCAGAGGCTCGACTTGCGGGTCGATGACTGCCCCTGCTCTGCCAGCTGGCGGATCAGCTGCTCCGGGCTTATCCAGAGCCCGGTCTGCCAATCGATATAGAGCGGATAGGCGACCAGCGTCAGGTAGACCAGCGCCGCTAATGGCAGGCTGCGCTGGCGCCTGGCAGGGGGATGGGCATCTGTCGTCAGCCCCCAGCCACTGTAGAAAGGCTGGCCCCAGGTCGTGACCTTGACACCCTGTACCAGTGCCTCGAACCCGCTGAGCGAGGTCATGGTATGCAGCTCATCCACGTGGGGATAGAGACTGGTCAGCCCTATGTCCAACACCTGGCTGTCCACACACTCCGCCAGACAGGCAGCCGAGATGGCGCCCGCCCTGTTGCCTGCCACCACATCCGGGTGCGGCTTGAACAGAATGTGCGCCTCCGGTTTGGCCGCACGTACGGCCCACAGCAGTTGTTCATTGCTGCGAATGGTCGGGCTGCCGGTCAGGATGGAGGCATCCCCATCCACCTGGCCGACTACCAGCACCAAAATGCGACCATCCGCAGGGGGGGTATAGTGCTGTGGCGCGCTTACGTTGTATTTGCTGACCCTGTGCTGGCGCAGCAGATCGATCAGTGCGCTGCCCCGATTGACGTCGGCCTCGGTCAGCTGCTGGTAGTTGAGCAACTGCTCGAGCCCGCTTGGCATGCGGCTGTCGAAATAGATACCGACCGGATCGATGGACAAGGAGGAGGGGCGACAGAGGTTGGAGCCGAGCCCTCTTGATCGGATAAAGCCATCTTCCACCCGGATGGCCGAGGTGAGATCCGGGTGGCGGCTGCCCCATACCAGCACTTGCTCATCACCGGTCAGCCGCTTGGGCGGCGTGCGCACAAAGCGCAGCTCATCGGCCAGATGGTGACAAAAAGCCTGCATAAAGGCGCGCTTCCACAAGGAGAAACCAACCAGATAGAGCCTGCGCCAGCGCGGTGCTGCCTTCTGCTGACGGGCCACTATGGTCAATACCTCTTCCACCTCACAGCGCTGGCCCAGCACGGGATCCAGATAGCGCGGATAGAGGATAAGGGCGGCCGCCGCCAGCTGGGGCAGTGATACCTGAACCTTGCGCCGCTCACACTGTTTGCTGTCAAAGGTCAGCCCCCAACCGGCGTAAAACGGCATGCCGAAGCAATACACCGGCTTGCCGAGCAGCAGGGCCTCAAATCCGAGCTGGGAAGAGACGGTGTAGACAGCCTCCACCCGGTTGAGCAGGGCATGGGGATGGCAGTGATCGGCAACGATTTCCACATCGTCCAGTTGCAGTTGAGCCAGCACGCCGCTCTTCTTGCCAAAGCGGGTGTCCGGGTGAGTGCGCAGCAAGAGGCGGGCATCGGGGTGATTGCGGCGTGCCGCTTCCACCATTGCCACAAAATCTGCTTCACTGGCCAGCGCCCCTGGAATGGAGAGATCGCCCGCCACCTGATCCACCAGCAGCACTCTGGGTCTGGCGTCTTGCAACAGACGCTGTGCCAGCGCCGCTGGCAAACCGCCATGCTCACCTCGCGCAGAAAGACCGGCAGAGGCATCGCCCGCCGGGTGAGCCGGGCGTGAGGCGTAGCAGTTGTACTTGGTGACGCCGAGGCGCACCAGCTCACCCATCAGCCGCTGCGCCCGCTCAAGCATGGCGGCGTCACAGGGCGTTGCGATAAGCTGTTCAAGCTGGCTGGGTTGGCGTGCATCGTAATAGATGCCGACGGGGTCGGCGATAAGCGACACCGCCTTGCCACCGCGGGCAGGGTGGCCGATATAACCGATAAAGCCATCTTCCAGCTGCCAATAGGGCAGACCCAGGGCCTGGGCTGTTTGTTTAATCTGACGGGTATTGGCCTTCTGGCCCCAGCCCACCAGGGCATCACCGGGCTGGGGAGTGGCATCAGGGGTGAGACGCGCCAATGGCTGGCCCAGGCAGGCGCTGATCTGCGCGTCGCGGGCCAGTATGCCGCCAGATTGTGTCCATAGAGTCATGCAAGTTGCTCAGATTAAAAAGGAAGCTTAGAGAGATGCGGGTTTGAACATGTCTCTGAAAAAAGCACGTGGATTGAGGTAAAGCTTGCGCAGTTTTCGCCACAGGGGGCGTTTGAGCCGAATGCCATCCTGCCAGCGCAACAGTCCCGGATAGTCACGGACGGGATAACCCGCCTCTTCCTGCAAACGGATCATCCACTCCCGGAAGTCCGGCAGCTCTCCATTGAGGTCATTGCAGGGCACAATTGGCCCTTTCAAGGGGCCTCGCTCTGACTCTGAGCGTGACAGCATCTGTTCCAGCAACTGATCGTTGCCCGCCCTGCGCTTGTGATAGGGGTGAGTCAGAGGGCGCGGGTGCCACTGATGCACCAGAAACCGGCCGGCAAACAGATGGGGAAGGGCATAGTAACTGAAATAACGGCGAAACCCCTGATAATCCCCCGGGTGCTGTGCCTTGATATTCAAGCCATAATCATCGGGCCTTGGCCCTATGGGATAATGGCGAGTCAGCCGGTCAATCAGTTCCAGATCCTCGCCACCGTGGCCGACAAACTGTTCGTCAAAGCCCCCCAGTTGCAAAAACCACTCGCGATTGAGCAGCAAGCAACTGCTGGCCAGGGCAATCCCTTCTACCCTGTGATTCTCACCGCGCAGAAAGGATTCCAGACAGCCTTGAAAATCCCCGTCAAACCGCTCTGTCTCTTCCTTGGTCAGATAGAGGCAGGGGTACATTTCAAAAGCAGTTAAGCCGTATTGACTGCATGTCTGGCTACGTTCGGATAATTGCTCAACCAGCTCGGGAGGACAGAGCAGATCTGCATCCATAAGGAAGAGTGCCTTTGTCGTGCTGCACTTGATTGCGTGGTCACGGGCAATTCCAGGTGAGTAGACTGGAAATGGTTGTACATCTTCTATCAAATGAGCATTCACTCTGTCTGACAGAAATTGTTTCCGGTTTGTGGGGATCTGAATGTCCAGCTCTGGTTTGATAGAAAGAGACTGGAGGCACGCCTCCAGTCTCTTTCTCGCTGCGTCCAGACTTCCCCGACCGCTTTGTTGAAAGTGAAACGGGGTGATAACACTGAGATCGCGCGACATATTTTCCCTAAATTTAGCCAATCAGCTCTTCAAGGTAAGTACGCAGCGTTGATGAAAGCTCAGGATGGCGCAGGCCATACTCGATATTTGCCTTCATATGACCCAGCTTGCTACCGCAGTCGTAACGAATACCATCAAATTGATAGGCCAGTACGTCCTGTTCCTTGAGCAGATCGGCGATCGCATCAGTCAGCTGGATCTCGCCACCTGCGCCACGCTGAGTGCTTTCAAGCAGTTCGAAAATCCGAGGTTGCAGTACATAACGACCGACGATCGACAGGTTGGATGGGGCTTCTTCCCGAGGAGGTTTTTCGACTACACCATTCAGTTTGTAGAGACGCTCACTCAAGGTTATGGGATCAATCACACCATATTGGCTGACGTTCTCCATTGGTACTGCTTCTACGGCAACCACTGAACTTTTGTTCTCACTTGAAAGCGCGATCATGGTGTCCAGACAGGGGGTCTGTTCACAATAGATCATGTCATCGGCCAGCAATACCGCAAACGGTTCATTACCTACAATCTGCTTGGCACACAGGACGGCATGACCCAAACCCAGGGCTTCGGTCTGGCGAACATAGAAGCAGTTCACGCCCGCGGGAATGATATTTTTGACTGCATCCAGCAAAGCGTTTTTACCGGCTTGCTCGAGCTTGTACTCCAGCTCGAAATTGCTGTCGAAATGATCTTCGATAGCCCGTTTGGTCCAAGAGGTCACAAAAATAAGATCCGTGATACCGGCAGCAATGGCCTCTTCAACTGCATATTGGATCAACGGCTTGTCTACAACCGGCAACATTTCCTTTGGACATGCCTTGGTGGCAGGCAGAAATCGTGTTCCCATACCGGCAACGGGAAATATGGCTTTGTTTACTTTCATAAATTCCTCTAATTATGCAATGAGACTTTCTGAAGAAAGGTATTCATTAATAAAGCGTTTTGTTATTTGAGCGTGCATTAAATCGTTGTCGATAGTACTCACACATTTAGAGACAAGACCTAAATCGATACCTGGGTCTTTTAGTGATGTATAGACCACAGCATTTTCATTAAAGTCTGGTTTGAAAAACTTATAACCATTGTTAACTAGCTCTCTAGATATAAATCGCATTACTGGAGAGTTTTCATTGAATCTCTCAACATTTGTAATTGGAGCAAAGAACGCAAAATTATATTTTCTTTGCTTCATGATTTCATAGCCAGCAAAGCATCCCTTTGATGCAGTTATAATATGGCAGTCAGATGCAGATAGATTGTTTTCTTCTAAAATTCCATCAATTAAATTTATAATGTTGTCAATGTTTGGTTTTTTTTCTTCATCAAAAATTAGGCAAGACCCATTTGCCCAAAAGAGATCTATCAAATGCACTCTATAAATATCCGGTCTGAATGGGAAAGATTTCATTGTCATTACAGAGTACTGTGAGTCGGAATCTATATTATTCCCCATCCCCGGTAAGGTGATAACGAGCTTTTTGGGCTGAACTTTGCTCGGGTAATGGAAGAAGTATTGTCCATTGTAGTATTCTAGTTGTTCTTGAATTAGTTTTTTTTCAAACTCAGTTTGTAGCCTAGATTCATCTATAAGAGCAGCAGTAATATGGAATTCACCGACTGGTGTCAACTTTAATGATGTGGTTCCTTTAGGAATAGGGATGTTTCTTATTATGACTGCATCAGAGACCTTCAATCCATTGACATAATATGCGTTAGTAGTATTTTTTTGGCCATGAGTGAAATGAAGGCATACTCTATCCCAGTTATTCACTGTTGAGGTATTTAATCTTTCCACTCTAATATTAATATATTTTTTGTTGTGAGGGATGTTATCTATATCTATCATCACAAGTCACTATTGCTCATTGTTGTTTTTAAGGCTTAGAAGAATAGACTCCCAGCGTTTCCCTATCGAATTTAAACTATATTCTTTAGCACTTTCAAAAGCATTTTTACCTAGTTTCTTTCGCTCTTCTTTATTTTCTATCAAACGGGAGAGACTTTCGCTAAAAGCATCAATGTCGCCACATGGAATCAAAAGACCATCATGCTCATGCTTGATAATCTTGCGAGGCCCATCACATGCAAATGCAACACATGGCACACCTTCTGCCATTGCCTCAATCACAACCATCCCAAATGACTCACTATTTGAAGAGAGTGCATAAATAGAAGATCTTCTCAGCTCTTGAGATACATTCTTAGTTGATGGATAGATGAAAATGTTGTTGAAGAGGCCTTTCTGATGAATCAAGTCTCTTATACTATGTTTAAGCTCACCATCACCAAATATTTTCAGTTTCCACTCAGGGTGTTTATGTACAATTTTTTCAAAAGCTAACACTAAGTTATCAAGTCCTTTATCCTCAACAAAACGCCCAATGGCAATAATTTGTTTTGCATCGAGTGGTGCAGGGCTGGAACCTAGTTTTGTAGCATTAGGAACATTAATAACTCTAGTCGACTTGCCTTTAAAAAGCTCAGAATAGTAGTTTGTTGCATTATCGGTGAGGCATGTTAATGCATCAAGTTTTGCATATGTTTTCTTTATTTTCGACTGTAACTTGACAGAGTGAACATGATATTCTTTGTGCTCTTGCCCGACTTTAATTATGTTTGATGGGAGTAGTTTGGCAGAGATAACATTAAATGAAGGGATTGTCGTTATGAGCGCACCATCATTTATTTTTTTCAATCTCTTTATTAGCCTGTAATCAGTGTAAAGAGAGAAGTTTTTGTACAGATCTTCATCTTTATGAATGATCATGCTTGGTATTTTTGATAAACCCTTCTTTAATAGAGTACTAAAAGTGCCAAGACCATGATATCTATATTTTGCCCGAGAATCTGAGATTGTACGAACCTTGATCCTCTTATCTATAGGAAAGCTGGGTATATCACTTGTTCTCTTTATGCTTATAATTTCTACCTTAAATCCGTTATCAGCAAGATGATTGGCGGTATTGACAATTGTCTTCACTGTGCCGCCGATGCCAAAAATATTATATGCTAAAATTGAGATGTTCATTTTTATTTCCTTTCAGCGGGCACAGTTATTTCACGATACACTCGGTGACAGTTACTGTCATCGATATTATTTATGAATAATTTCAATTTAGACAAATGCCGATTTTCAAACCTGCAGTCTTTCTCTACCATATCCTTCAATTTAGTAGTGAAGTCATCATATGAGTAGCTAATAGGGCCTGGCAATTGGCTTTGAAAACTTACGTACGCCCCTCGTTTGGTTAAATACTCGCTGACATCAAATTGGAAAAACAGTGTAGGTTTGCGCATGAAAAGAAAATCCCATGCAACGCTAGAATAATCTGTCACCATGCCAGCACTTTCTTTTATTAGCTTTTGTACTGTATCTTCTGCGAGATCAGCAATCAGTATGTTCTCACAAGTTGAATTGAATAATGTTATATATTTTTTATAAATCTCAGTGTGAGGGAGTATTTTTATTATGTAGTTGTTTTTAATGAGGAACGAATTAAGGTCTTTGTCGGAAAGAAGTCGTTTGTAATTTTTGTAAAAGTCAGACTCAATAAAGCTTTGCTCTGAGTCTACGAGCCAATCACGCCAAGTAGGCATGATAAAAATCTGCCGTTTTGGCTTAGTTTCATACTTATATAAGTCATCGAATCTAGGTAGGCCTGAAACTATTACTTGATCTGATCTGAATTTTGACTCGCGCATCATAATTCTTTTTTCATTCTCTGACGAGACCACAAATTTAGTTATTTTATTGTTATATGAACTACCACTCATACCAATTCGCTTCATGGCTAATATACCATGCTGAAGATAAACTATGTCCTTATCATTTCTATATATGACTGGATGTTTTATCGATGGTAAGACATCGCGAATTCCATGAGCAACGATTAGTTTATTTGCAAGGTGATAGAGGACTTTATGTTTAAATGAGTCATATATGATGGTATTTCTTTTAAATGGCGTTAGTTTGTCATAGTGAATGCTGTTTTTTCTTATTACATAGTAGGCATGCTCATTTTTTAATTCAAGAGCATGCTTAAAAAACGCAAAGCCATTATCTTGGGCAACATCACCAAGGTTTTCACCAACAAGCCAAACATCTTTTTTGAATGCTTTTTTTATGGCTGTTGCTGTAATTTTTGCCATGAAAAGGGAAAGTTTACTTGTATTCTTCTCATGTTCTCTTAATGGTCGTACTTCAATGCTAGTCAAATTTTTCTTACATACGACGCAGGAGACATAAACACCATCACCTAAGGAGACTTTATTCTTTTTGAATGTTTTGAAATTAGCCCTCAAGCGCGGGGATGTATCATTTATAAGATGGCTTTCATTATTTTTAACATAATGAATGAAGTATGCATTTTCATTCTTTGAAATCTGACTTACATCAATGATACTAATGAATTTATTTTGTTTTTTCTCAAAAGAAATTGTACTTCCATCTTTTCCAGAAACGGCAACTATATTGATGTCATCGTCAACAGATGGGCTGTCAATGTGTACCTCAATCTTCCTGCCGATCGTAATCTTGTTGATTTTGCATTCACACTCTCGTTCAACTGAAAACAGGAGTTTATGTGCAGTATTAAAAAATGGTTTTATCTGGATTGATATATCTTGATTATCAAAGTTGGCGGGTGGATATATTAATACGTCACTGCTTTTAACATGCTCTTCATCCAGCATATGGCTGATTGGTAAATTATGGATGTCACCATTCTTTAGCGTTACCTCCCAGTAGAGTTCAGCTATTTTTTTTGAACTGTTTATTAAGTCCTGAAACCACTCAAAGGGTAATGAAAACTCTAGCCCACCATTTTTTACAGATTTAACTGATGCCATTTTGAAATTATTATCATCTATGACAAGCTTGGCTTTTAAATGTTTGTATAAACCGAGATAAATTTCATTGACTTTGCAGTTAATTAAGAATTCTTTATTCTTATACAGAATTGACTCTTGTTTTGAAAATGTAGTTGTTAAATCTCTAACGTTGAGACTTACTTGACCGTCTTGGGTTATATAAGGTTGAAATTTAAATAACTTATCTTCGTGAAAACTATTTATTTTTTGCAGCGACAACACTTCACTTTTTGCGTTTAATCGAACGAAACTATCTACCCCATTAGATTCAACTTTTACATAGAAGTCCCATATTCCTGACTTATCAAAAGTCTTACTCTTGGGGAAGGTAGCCAAGTAAGTGTCTTGGTCATCATGCTGTATTGCCAGGCTGTCCGCCTCAATATTATTAACTCTATGCCTGGCGGTTAAACATTTTATACTATAGACGCTGGGTAACTTATTGCTAAATTTAAGATATAAATTTTTTTCATCATCATCAATGCTTAAAACTAAAATTCTGGATGTCAATAAACTAATCGGAGTTACCTCAATAGAGGACTGCTCTTTGTTTATTTTTATTAAATTAGTAGATCCATGCAGTACAGAAAAGTCTCCTGTCTGCAAGAATGAAACATCGATAATATTTCCAGTAGAGGTTATTGCATCTATCTTATATGAGCCTTTCTCTAGTAGATCAATATTATTGAGGTTACACTTTGCTTTGTTTTTCTTAAAAAATAGCTTTCCAATCTCTTGCTTTTTGTTGTTCTGTGTTGCGATAAGCTTTATGCTTTTATTTTGTGTACCATCATTTAATCTTGCTGAAACCAAGAAGTAATTAGCAGAGCCTTTCTCTATTTTATTTATGGAAAGCATGAATAATCCCGTTATTAATATCTAAGTTATTTTTAATCAACGCTCAAAGTTTGATTTGCTATTAAATAGTCTATCTAAATATGAAATGATACTTACATTCCATTTGTCATCATTACAACTAGTCCCCCCATCATTAATACAGAAGGTTTTAGTATCTTCAGGAATCATTTTCCAGAAATTCACTCTTTTACTATATCCAATATAACGACAGTTAAGACTTCCCAAACTTGACTGTTTCTTTATGAATGAATAATGGTGGTATAAGAATGATGGTATGGATATATCAGTTCTACTTCTAAAACGGTTATGTGTAGTTTGTAAAACCTCAGCATGGTACTGTTTACAGATCTCTTTCAGAACATCTTTACGCAATGCATAGGGCGAGTGTTGATGTAACTGAGTAGGAGTTACATTATGAGTTTCTGCGAGTAAGCGTTGCCCATTTAAGGCTGCATTAATATAGTCAGGATTGTTTTTTGATACAATGCCATTCACAACCCCATACGGTTCTAGGTTTGATATAGACACACCATTCGATAAGAAGAAGTCTTCTTTTTTTACATCGCTGGAAAAGAAAAAATCATCATTTAGATATAAGAAGTAATTTGAAAGGCCTTCTATTTTATGAATGTTTGCTTCGATGGCATGAGAGTTAAAAGTCGGCAGACTCGTTTCTGGCATGATCTCATTATGATTAATAATCTTAATTTTTGGATTATCTACATCTAACCATTTTGGTGGTGTGCAATTCGTCACTATGTAAACTTTATTTATCCAAGGAGCATGTCGCTCTAGCGATCTTAGTGAAAATTTAAGTTCATCTCTATTAAAAAAGCGACCTAAACCAACAGCATCACCCGCTATATTTCCCCGCTCTTTTTTGTAATTTAAATAGCTCTCTTGCCATTTTATATCTGTATGATCAACCCAAGTATAAACAGCATCTATTTTGAAATTATGATTTGATGATGGGTTGGATTGAAACATGTTCCTAACGTAGAAAATATTGCCTTTTTTAAAGGGAGCTATGTCATAAAATGCAGATTTATATATTCTTTTTGCTATTACATGGTCATTGATTGATTCGTAGCAGTCACTTTTCTCAATCCAATAGCTGATGTTTAATCGGATTGTTCCAATCTTGCAGGTTATTTCTCCGTGAATATTTAACTCTTTAATGAATCTATAGACACCAAAAGTTCCAAACTTGAATTTCGTTTTTTTTGTGTAAAACGAGACATTAATACTTTTATCTTTATATAGACAGTAAAGGAATTTATAAACAGTGTAAGCAGATCCTTTTAATATTCCTATGTGCAATGATTTAGCAAGAAAATTTTCTTTTGTAATAACAATGTCAGTTATTGAGGATAGATCGTTTTTTAATGACTCTATACTGATGTTCTTCTGAAAGTTATGCAGTTTTTTAACAGAGGATAAAGAAAGCTTAATTGTTTGGTAAGCAGGGGAGTCATTAAGGAAGTTATGTGGGTTTCTTAAAAGCTTACTAAATTTTGACATGGCATAGTTACACTCTTTAATATCATTAAAAGGCCCCCATTATTAATGAGGATTTTAAAAAGAGACTATTTTAGTGTCATGATATTAATTAATATATGCATGATATGCGGAAATGATTTTTTTGGGAAAATATGTTAGGGGCAAATTATTGCCCCTTATTTATTAGAGCAGTACCAAGGCCCTTGCCGAAATGGCGATTTGATAGAGCACCTCGGTAATATCCTTGGTGATCTGCAGTGACTTGGTATCGACCTGAGGCAGGACGAAAATTTCGTCACCCGGTTTTATGGCTATCTCTTTATTTTCCAGATCTCCCTTCTCAATCTGGCTGAAGGTGCCGTCACGATGCAGCAGCAGAATACGAGAGTTGCTGGCTTTCTGGGTAAAGCCGCCGGCCAGATCGATGTAGTCGGCCACAGTGCGCTTGCTGTCCATCAGGATGGCGTTCGGGAACATGACATCCCCATGCACCATGATGAGGTTGGTCTGGCGCGGAATGCGGATGATATCGCCCGGTTCGAGCCTCACATCTTCCATGTTGGTGCCATTGGCGAGCACCACCTGACCATTGGGTTGAATATCCTTGGCGCGCTCGACCCATTGCATCAGCAACTGTGCTTCGCTGTTGCGCAGTTTGGCTTCCCCCTCGGAAGAGGAACGGGCAGTCAGGATACTGGCTTCCAGCGCCTTGAGGGAGGAGTTCAGCATCTCCTTCTGACGCACCTTGACGGAGTCACGATAGAGCTGGATGGCGCTCAAGTCCGCATCCTGGGTCAGTTTCAGGCCATTGAGGATATCGCCGAGGCGGGCGCCGTACTTGAGCACATACTCCTGGGCACTGTCGTGTTCCCCTTCAACCCGCACCGCTATGGAGGCATAGCGCTTGTCGGCGATCACTTCCACAGTGTCGCCCGAGCTGATCATGTTTTTGGCCAGTTGGGCGTCATTGATGGGGTAGTAATCCATGTGGATATCTTCCCCCTGATTGCGGCTCACCCGAATATGGGTCGCATCGGGATCGGGCCTGGCCATCTGCATCAGCTCGGCCAAGGTGACATGGGGTTTGCTCAGTTCGAACTTGTTGGCGTTGGCAACTTTGCCCCTGACCGTGGTCTGATAGCGCAGCGGTGCTACCACTATGATATCGCCATCGCGCAGCTGGGTGGGCAGCAGGGTACCATTGACCAGAAACTGGTAGAGATTGTAGTGGCGCAGTGTCTTGCCATTGCGCTTGAGGGCGACGTCAAGATAACTGCCGCGCTCTGCGGCAATACCGCCCGCCTTGTCCAGAAAATAGAGGATGGAATCCCCTGACTGGCCGGCAAACAGGCCCGGTTGCTTGACAAAGCCGGTCACGAAGATCTTGACCGGCTGGCTCACGTCCAGGGTGGCATAGACGCTGACATTCTTCTGATAGACGGTGGTGACGGCGCCGAGCAGGGTGTCATTCAGTTGTTCGTTGCGTACCCCGGCGACCTTGATGGGGCCAACTTTGGGCAGGAAGATATTGCCCTGGTGATCGACCGTCAGGGGTTGATCAAATTCGACCCCCCCCCAAAGCTGCACCTGCAACCGATCGCCGATGGCGATGCGGTAATCCGGGTTGAAGCCATTGAAGGATTCCCGGGCAAACTCGCCGCGAAACAGCCAGTTGCCAAACACAGGATCCCGGGTCTGGGTATCCGTGATGACCTTGCGCACCGGGGCTCCTTCCTGGGAGATTTCCAGGGCATAAGCGGGTTGCAGCAAGAGGCCCAGACTCAGGGCCAGCAGACTCGGCTTGATATTGAGTGATCTAGTAAAGAAGTTATTCAACGACATACTCCTGTCAGTCCTGATGTTCGCGCAGGGTGGCAAGACCCATCACGATCAGACCGTAGAAAAGGCAAAGCAGAACACCGATGGTGGCCAGGTTGTAGAGACGGCGGGGATATTCGGCCTCTTCGGCCTGACTGGGCTGGCTCACCACCAGCAGGTGTTTCAATTTGCGGTACGCTTCGACGCGTGCCTGCTCCATGCTCACCAGCCCTGTCTTGTAGACGTCGGCGGCCAGCTGGGCTTGAACTTGTACTGCCTGATAGTCGGCATTGACCTCGTTGAGTGACTGCTTCTCGCTGCCGGTCAGGCGATTTTTCTCTTGCGCCAGCTGACGGGTGAGGGCATCGACCCTGTCTCTCACCGCCACCACGTCTGGGGCATTGGCATTCATATAGATTTGCAGCCGTTTAAGCTCGGCATCTTGGCGTACCAGCTCGGCTTCCAGTTCAGACACCACACCCATCATGGCGGTACTGGTGGCCTCGGGGCTCATCAGCTGGTGCTGGTTCTGGAAGGCCAGCATCTTGGCCTGTTCACCAAGCAGCCGCTCGTGGGAGCGGGCGACTTCGGTCTCCACAAACTTGAGCTGCTCCATCGCCACCTGACGGCTCAAGCGGTTGATAAAACCCTCGCTCTCTTTGAGCATCAGACTGACAACCTGCTTGGCATAGTCAGGGTCGAAGGCTTGCAGGCTGACGGTCAGCACGCCCGAGAGCTCATCCAGACTGACAGTGAGGTGCTCCCGATAAAACGCCAGAAACTCTTCGCGGGTGGCATCTTCAGGCAGGCGGGAGAACACGTCGGCGTTGTCGCTCTGATAGTGTTTTTTCAGTTGCAGCGCCTTATCCAGGGTGTTGAGCATATCCCAGGACTTGAGATAGTCCTGGATCACCAGCACATCCTGATGATTGCTGCCCCCGAGCCCCAGCATGGAGAGCGCATCTGGCAGCATCTTGAGCTGGTCGGCCTGCTTGACAATGAGACTCGCCTGACTGACATAACGATCGCTTGCCACAAAACTGTAATAGAAGGTTGCTAGCATGAAGCAACCTAGAATCCACAGAAAGCTGCCGAGCTTGATGGCCTTTTTCCAGGATTGGTGGGCGACTTGGTAGCCCTTTGAATCGATAAGAAACAGCTTGGGGTCACGCTTAAATTTACGCAGTTTGCGTTCAAGCAGGGCGGTCAAATTGGCTTTGGTCATAAAGGTCCGTGGAAATACTTTAAATGGATGTTCAGAGCTTTTGGTAGATGGCGATGGCGTCTTCGATGTCGTCGTGCAGGGTCAGTTGCCCGTTTTGCAGCACTATGCCCATGTCACACTGCTGGCGCAGTGTCTTCATATCGTGGGAGACCATGATCAGGCTGGCGGTTTCCCGCTTCTGGGTGAAGACATCGATGCACTTTTGTCTGAATCTAGCATCCCCCACCGAGGTGATCTCGTCGGTCAGATAGATATCAAAATCAAAGGCCATGCTGACGGCGAAGGAGAACTTGGATTTCATCCCGCTCGAGTAACCCTTGATGGGCAGCTCATAGTGCTTGCCAATCTCCGAGAACTCCTTCACCCACTCCTCGACCATCTCTGTGTCGTGTACCCCATGGATACGGCAGACGAAACGGGTATTTTCACGCCCCGTCATGCTGCCCTGAAAGCCGCCGCTCAGGGCCAGGGGCCAGGAGACCCGACTGTGGCGGAGCACCTTGCCTTTATTGGGCATGTCCATGCCGCCGAGCAGGCGCAGCAGGGTGGATTTTCCGGCCCCGTTTGCCCCCAGAATGCCGATGTTGCGATCCCCGGGCAGGATAAAGCTGACATCCTTCAGCACGTAATGGCGGCCAAATTTGGTGGGGTAGTATTTTGAGACGTTATCCAGAGTGATCATCTTGTTAGCTTGCGATTAGTCGTCGATGGCTGAGGCGATAGGCACTCATGGCGAAAGTGAGCAATATCAATGTAACGCTCACCAGATAAGACCAACTACCGCCCTGAGTCTGAAAACCGGCAATCCAGCCAGAGCGGATAAGCTCCAGGGCGTGCACGACAGGATTCCACAACAATAGGTGCTGATAGCTCTGGGGCACGGCTGCCAGTGGAAAGAATACCGCAGAGATCCACATCATGGGGCGCATCAGAATGGGGATCAGCTTTCTCGCCTCTTCAGAGAGGGATGTGGCGATACAGAACAAGGTTCCCAGCGCAAAGGAGAAGACCATCAGTATCCCGTACCCTGTCAGCACGGCCAAAGGGTCTGCGGGCATGGCATCAAAGCCAAACCACATCAGCCCCAGGATCAGTACAAAGGCCACCAGCACGCCGATCAAGGTTTCCAGCAAGAAGCGGGAGAACAAGGTGGAGAAAGGGGTCACCTGTCGATAACAGAACAGCCCCTTGTTGGCACTGACCGCCGATTGTAGTTGGCTAGCCATATTCTGAAACATGAGAAAAGGCAGGTAACCCGCCGCGACAAAGACAGGGGCTTCAACCCCGCCGAACCCGTTACGTTGGCGCATCCCAAAGATGAAGCAGAACAGCGCGATAGTAAGCAAGGGATCAAGTACAGCCCACGTGTAGCCCATACGGTAATTGCCGAAACGTGTCTTGAGCTCACGCATCAGCAGACCGAAGGTGACATCCTTCAGCACTGTCATGGGGGAGCGATGCTGGCTGGATAGAATTGGCTTGTTCAATGGTTGGTCTTTTCTTACAAAATGGAGTGGCGTTGTCTTGCTGACATCAAAAGAGGCGCGAGTCTACCATGTGTGTTCGATATGAACGTAATGGACCATTTCCCCATCCGGAATGACACAGGAACGATTGTTATCGCCTTGTTGGCGAGCGGTGTCTTTTTTGGTGTGTTAAAGGGGGGTTTTACCATGGCTACCGCACGGAAATGACATAGTCCCGTTCTAAAAACAATCAGCTTGTGGGCTTTAATAAAATTAATGGAAATAGGAGGGCGCTGAACAACAATGTTGTTCAGAAAATGATCCTGCTGTGCAGGTTGATTACCCCGTGCCCTCTGCGCGTCAATCTGTGACGAGCATCATGCTTTATTTTATTTGAGGCGCATCTTACTTATCAGGTGCGATTGAGTCAACACTCAATAATCAATCTGAGGAATTACGATTAATTTTTAAGTTGTTGTATTATAAGGGTTATTTAATTTGTTATTTAGGTTTAATACTTGTCGGATGAGTATCTATGGCTAAAAAGCGACTAATTCAGAATGCTCTTACATGGAGCCGTTTTTTGTGTGGTTGTTATTTGACCGACAAAACTGACCCATAGAGTAAATACGTCATCTGGTTATTTTGTGAGCTCAATAAATAGACTGTTGTGGACATTCATACTGTGCTTCAACTGAAACACCTTTCCGCGCTAGACTAATTTCCTGTAAAAATCTTGTTTTTTAGTTTTACCTGTTTTGTTGACAACTCTGCTCCCCACTGACTATTCCTGAGATGTGCCCATTTGAGTTTGAGGGGGCGCACCGGATAACAAGGACGTAGGAGGGGACATGCGCGCTAACACACTCTTGCTCTCGGGACTGCTGGCTTCGTTGATCGCCAGCACCGGAGCCATCGCCAATGACAACATTGTTGCCTTGCAACTGGGCACACCATCCGAAAACGAGAAACTCAGCATCTTCACGGCAGACGCCAAATATCACCACATGTTCTGGCGCTGGGGGGATTCCGGCTGCCAGTTTGGTCTGGGCGTGCGTGGCGGCATGCTGAAGGTGGGGGATGAGCGTACTGCCAGATTGGGCACTGGGGCGCGTGCCGAATGTCTGTGGGGGAACTGGGTGGTATGGCTCCCGGCCGAGGTGCTCTGGCTGGCGGAACATGAGTTCGGCCATCGTGGCAATGGCTTCAAGGATTACGGCGGCCCATTCCAGTTTTCCACTGGTATTGGCCTGGGGTACGCGATCACCAAGAACTGGCTGATTGGCTATCAGTATGAGCACATGTCCAACGCCAAGATGTATG
Source organism: Aeromonas sp. 2HA2 (assembly GCF_029237345.1). NCBI lineage: Bacteria > Pseudomonadati > Pseudomonadota > Gammaproteobacteria > Aeromonadales > Aeromonadaceae > Aeromonas > Aeromonas sp. 2HA2. The sequence continues at coordinate 171,208 of NZ_JAACGB010000005.1, forward strand.
AGCAAAACCCCGGCCTGGATACCCATACTTTGCATATCGAATATCGCTTCTAAGCTCTCTTCCTCTTGTTGCCCGGCCCCTGCTCGTCAGGGGCTTTTGCTGTCTATGGGCGAGTGTTGTGTCGCAGGCAAGCATGGCGCACGCGCTTAGCGCCCCAGGTATTCCCGATCGAAGAAGGTGTTGACCCAGTGGGGGCGGTAGACGGCAAGCAAAGTCATGGTCATGCCGTTGAGCAGGGCTTCGGGGAAGAGCAGCAGCGGCCAGATGGAGAGGTAGTCGGCGCTGATGGTATGCCACGGATAGGCGCCGCTCATCCCCATCAGCAGGGCGCTGGCGCTCATCTTGACCGAGATGCTCAGCGCGCCGCCAAAAAAGGCGACCACGAACAGATAGACGAACAGATGGCGGGGCATCCAGGCCCAGCTCGCCAGGAACAGCAGCCAGCTGGTAGCGACCGGCAGGGCGATGCCAATCAGTGCCTGCCAGCCGAAATCGGCGAGGGAGACAACCCCGAAGTAACCCAGAACAAGCAGTGTCAGGCAGGGAGCAAGCAGGGCCAGACGCCACCCGAGCAGCAGGGTCAGGCTGGTAAGGCCGAGAAAGTGCACTTCCAGCCCTTCATGCAGGCCGGCGCGCAAGGTCCAGAGCGGGACCAGTACGATGGCGCCGCCAAGGCAGAGGTGCTGATAGAGGGGTTGATCGAGCAGGGTACGCAGCAGGGTGCCACGCAGGCTGAATATCAGCAGCAATACCCAGAGCAGGAGGGCGGCCGCTTGTCCTTCACTCATGGCATCTCCTTGTCATGTGATGGCGTGCAGTGATGCAGTGATGCAGTGTCAATATCATCAGGGCTGGCGTATTCCTTGCCAGCCCTGATGAGGCATCAGTATTTGACGTTGTTGTGGTACTTGGCGAGTATGCCCTGAACTCTGTCCATGGTCTCCTTGCTGGGGGGCTTGATCCCGGTCAGATCATAGTTTTCACCCAGAACGTCCCACTTGTGCTTGCCCAGCTCGTGATAGGGCAGCAGTTCCACCTTCTCGACACTCTCCCCCAGCTCGGCGATGAACTGGCCCAGTCCCTCTGCGCTCTCGTCATCGTCTGACCAGGTCGGCACCACCACGTAGCGGATCCACATGGTCTTGCCTTTGGCGGCGAGATAACGGGCGAACTCCAGGGTGTACTTGTTGCTGACGTGGGTCAGGGGAATGTGTTTTTCGTCATTGATCTGTTTGATGTCGAGCAACACAAGGTCCGTGTTGTCGAGCACCTTGTCGAGCTGTTCGTCGTAGTGACGCACAAAGCCGTTGGTATCGAGGCAGGTGTGAACACCCTTCTCCTTGCAGGCGGCAAACAGTTCGGCGATGAAATTTTGTTGCAACATGGCTTCGCCACCGGAAGCGGTGACACCGCCACCCGAGGCATTCATGAAGTGGCGATAGCTGGTGATGTCGCTCATCAACTCCGGCACTGTCACTTCGCGGCCACCCTGGGTATCCCAGGTATCCCGATTGTGGCAGTACTTGCAGCGCATCAGACAGCCTTGCATGAATACGATAAACCGTATTCCGGGGCCATCAACGGTGCCGCAGGTTTCAACGGAATGGATCCGGCCAATGACACCGGATGCACTGGTTTCAACGGCAGGGATCTGATTACTGACAGACATAGACGACTCCAACGATTCGAGCAGGCCGTGATTTTATTACATAAATCCCTATAAATCCTACCTGTTTAGCCCGACTGGGCCGCGCCGAGCAGGCTCTCCAGGGCTTTTACCGTCAGCGGTCGACTGGTCAGGAAGCCTTGATAATGCTGGCATCCCAAGGTTTTGAGGATGGCGAGCTGCTCCTCATCTTCCACCCCTTCGGCGGTGACGGTAAAGCGGAAAACCTTGGCCAGATCCAGGATGGCCTTGACGATGGCCTTGTCCTGTTCGCTGTGAACCAGGGTTTGAATGAAGCTTCGGTCGAGCTTCACTTCGTCCGCCGGCAGATCCCGCAGATAGGCCAGCGACGAGTAGCCGGTGCCGAAATCATCGATGGAGAGCAGTATGCCGAGATCCTTGAGTTGCCGCATGCGGGCTATGCTCTCCAGCCGGTTTTCCAGCACCACGGATTCGGTCACTTCCAGCAGCAGGCGGGAAGGGGGCACGCCTGTGTCGCGCAGTATGTATTCCACCTGCTGCACAAAGCCTGCGGTGTGGAACTGACGGGCGCTGACGTTGACCGACAGGTGGGGAATGGCAAAGCCGCGATTGAGCCAGAAGCTGTACTGGGCACAGGCGGTCTTCATCACCCAGTAGCCTATGTCCTGGATGAGACTGGTCTCTTCGGCGATGGGAATGAACTCGGCCGGTGGCACCATGGTGCCGTCGCTGCGCTGCCAGCGCAGCAGTGCCTCTATGCCGGACAAGCTGCCATTGTCGACCCTGTATTGCGGCTGATAGTGCAGTTGCAGCTCATGGTGGCGCAGAGCATCGCGTAGCTGGTTGTTGATGGTGAGCTTGCTCTTCTCTTTCTCGGCCATGGCCTCGCTGAAGAAAACATAGTTGCCCTGACCGGCCCGCTTGGCCATGTGGGTGGCGGTGTCGGCCTGCTGCATCAGCACCAGATGATCCTGGTCTTCGCTGGAAAACAGGCTGATCCCCACAGATGCGCTGCAATGGAGTTTGTGATCCTCGATGTCGAACGGGGTGCGAAACAGCCCCATCAGCTCGCGGGCGAAGTGCTCGGCCAGGATCTTGGCAGTGACATAACCCTGACCCAGGGCGGTGAACAGCAGGGCAAATTCATCCCCCGAGATGCGGGCCAGCACTAGGTTGTCCTGAGGCAGTCCCTTGAGCCGCTCGACCACGGCTTGCAGCAGCTGATCGCCACAGGCATGGCCGAGGGAGTCGTTGATCGACTTGAAGTTGTCCAGATCCACCAGCAGCAAGGCGCCCCATTGACCGTTCGGTGCCTGCAGGGTGCACTGCATTATGTTGTTGAGGCTGCGCCTGTTGTAGAGGCCGCACAGATCGTCGTAATAGGCGAGCTGCTCTATGTGGCGGGCGGCGTCTTTTTCCTTGGTGATGTCGTAGAAGCTGCAGACGTAGTGACTGAATTCGCCGAGCTCATCCTTGACCCCGCTCACCATGAGACGCACCGGGAACAGATGCCCATCCTTGTGCAGGCAGCGCTCCTCGCCCATCCAGAACTCCTGCTCATCGATGGCCCGTCTGACATCCTCTTTCAGGTGATCGCCATAATAGGTCGGTCTAAGCCTGACAATATGCTGGCCGATCATCTCATCGTTGCCAAACCCCGTGATGCGGCCAAAGGAGTGATTGACCTTGAGAATGATCCCTTGGTGATCCATGACCAGCAGGCCGTCGTGGGTGTTGAAGGCCACTTCTGCCAGGCGCAGGGCATCGTCGGCGGCGAGCCGCTGCAACTCGATGGCGGCCCGTTCGTGTTGACTGCTGAGGGCATCGAGCAAGGGCATGGGATCGGTCAGCGGTGTGTCGAGCAGCAAGGTGAGCTGTCCCATGGGGGCGCCGCTCGGCCCGTGCAACGGCACGCCGACATAGGCTTTGGCATTGAGGGCCAGCAGTTGGGTGGCCTGTGGATAACGCAGGGGCAGGTCTTCCACATAGAGGGCCTGACCGTGCTGGAACAACTCCTGGGCGGGGCCGGGATCCAGCTGTATGGGTTTGAGGATGGAGAAGGTTTCTCCTTCTAGCACGCAGCGCGGAATGATCCAGAGCTCCTGGCCTCGCGGCTGGTATTCGCCGACCCAGCCGATGCGGGCACCACTCATGGTGACGGCCCAGTTTACCAGTGCACGGCAATAGGCGATGCCGGTCAACAGAGTCAGCTCGCCGGGCAAGGCCAGCACAGGATTGATGAGGGGTTCAGGCTCTGGCTGCCAGTGACCGAGCAATTGGGCGCTGTGGCGCACCAGTTGCAGCATCTCTTCGCTCAGCACTGTGGCGCTGAGGTACTCAAGGCTCAGCACGCCGATGAGTTTTTCCTGCTCCAGCAGGGCGCCATCGAGGCGCGAGCTCACCCCTGCATTGGCCAGATAGTAGTGCTGGCTCAACATGGGCTGGTGGGCCGCCTCGGAAAAACTCAAGGATTTGCGGGTGCGCAAGGCACGAATGTAACGACTGTCACCGCGAATGGCCGAAAGCCCCTCGGCGCCGAGGGCAAAGACAGGGGTCAGCTGTTCGCTGCCGAGGGAGCCATTGGCCTGATAGTGCCAGAGGATCAGGCGATCGGCCCCCAGGCTCTCCTTGAGGGCTTCCAGCATGGCGACGAACTGTTGCTGACTGGCCATCTGGCTCAGGCGTGGCAGCTGCAAGGCGAGATCGGCGATGGGCTCCTGGCGCTGGGTCTGCAGGCAGATGAGCCAGAAGGCATCCTGTTCATGGGAGAGGGCGATATGCCACTGCTGTCCGGCGAAGCGCAGCATCAGCTTGCCCCCCTGACCCTTGGCAAGGGCTTGCTCTATGGGCAGTCGCAGGGCATCCGGCAGTTGGGCCGGCCAGGCACTTCTCGGTTCATCCAGCCAATGAAGCGGGGTTTGCATCACATCGGTCAGGGCGACCAGCCGTTGGCTGCGCACATCCAGACGAAAGAACAGCGGTGTCTGGCTGGCAGGGGGAAGGTGACTGAGCGCGGTAGACGACATGAACTGATAACATCCTGTTGAACAACTGTCGGGTGGCAAGAATACTGCAAAATCGGTGCAAACAAAATTTCATTGAAATCTAAATTAGAAATCGCTAATTTAATGGCGATTTGTTGTTCACCGGAGTCTTGCTGATGAAACGGATCCTGATTGTAGGCGGTGTGGCTGGCGGCGCCTCTGCGGCGGCCAGAGCTCGCCGTCTGAGCGAAGAGGCCGAGATAGTGGTATTCGAGCGTGGCGAGTTTGTCAGCTTCGCCAACTGCGGTCTGCCTTACCACATAGGGGGGGACATACAGGATAGGGATGCCCTGCTGTTGCAGACGCCCCAGAGCTTCAAGCGCCGTTTCAATGTGGATGTGCGAGTCTTTCACGATGTGATCGAGATAGACAAGGCTGGCAAGACCCTGCTGGTGCGTCATCTGCAAACCGGTGAAGAGCGGCGAGAGCCTTACGATCAACTGCTGCTGAGCCCGGGGGCCGCGCCAATCCGTCCTCCGTTCCCCGGTATCGACAGCCCGCATGTTTATACCCTGCGCAATATCCCTGACATGGATCGCATCCTTGCTGCTCTGCAGCATGATCATCCGCGCCATGTCACTGTGGTCGGTGGCGGCTTTATCGGGCTGGAGATGATGGAGGCACTGCATCAGCGCAAGCTGGAGGTCACCCTGCTGGAGCTCTCCGATCAGGTGATGGCGCCGGTGGATAAAGAGATGGCCAATATGCTCCACGCCCGTATCCGGGAAGAGGGCATAGATCTGCGGCTGCGCACCGGTCTTGCTGCCATCGAAAGTCTGGATGTGCTGGCTGAGAAAACCGCCGCCGTGGCGAGCGCCACGCACAGTGGCTTGCGTCTGACCCTGAGTGATGGTTCACATCTTGAAACCGGCCTGTTGATCCTGGCCATCGGCGTCAAGCCAGAAACACTGCTCGCCGCAAAAGCAGGGCTGGAGTTGGGCCCGCGCGGCGGCATCAAGGTAGATGCCGGCATGCGCACCTCGGATCCCTTCATCCATGCGGTGGGGGATGCGGTGGAAGAGACAGATTTTGTGACCGGCGAATCCGTGCTGATCCCCCTGGCGGGGCCTGCCAACCGGCAAGGCCGCATCGCCGCCGACAACATGCTGGGGCGGGCCGAAACCTACAAGAAGACCCAGGGCACCGCCATCTGCAAGCTGTTCGATCTGGCGGTGGCCAGCACAGGCCTCAACGAGAAGCGCCTGGTGCAACTGGGCCTGCCGTTCGAGAAGGCTTATGTGCATCCGGGCAGCCACGCCGGTTACTACCCCGGGGCTCATCCGGTCAGCCTCAAGCTGCTGTTCGCCCCCGATGGCAAGATCTACGGTGCCCAGGCCATCGGCAAGGACGGGGTCGACAAGCGCATCGACGTATTGGCGGTGGCCCAGCGCGCCGGGCTGACGGTGTTTGACTTGCAGGATCTGGAGCTTACCTATGCACCGCCGTTCGGGTCGGCCAAGGATGTGATCAACATGGCGGGCTTTGTGGCGAGCAACCACTTGAAGGGGGATACCATCCTCTGCCACGCTGCCGAGGTGCAGGCTCGTCACCCCCATCAACAGGTGCTGGATGTGCGCAATGGCCCCGAACTCGACAAGCTGGGTCGCATCCCGGGTGCCCTGCACATTCCCCTCGATGAGCTGCGCGCTCGTCTGAATGAATTGCCCAGGGATAAAGAGCTGCTCATCAGTTGCCAGGTGGGCTTGCGTGGCCACGTGGCTTGCCGCCTGCTCAGCCAGCACGGCTTCAAGGTGAAGAACCTCTCCGGTGGTTTTAAAACCTGGCAGATGGCGGTGATGGACTAACCGACTCACCGCTGCCGTGAAACGCCGACCTCAGGGTCGGCTTTTTGTTATCTGTCTGGTAGCAATCGTGCTCGACATTTTGCAATGAGTTTTGTGTCAAGCGAGTCGGATGTCTTATCCTGTTGCCTATCGCGCTGCTATGGCAGCGATCCAATCCGGGATGGAACCTATGCGCCCTTTCGACCCTCGCCCTGCTGCTCACCAATGTGCTCATGCTTTCGTCTCACCACTTAGGCGCCGTTGGTCAGCCCTGTTGCTCACAGGGCTGACCGGTCTGCTCTTGGCCGGTTGCGGCCCGGACAAGCCGGCAACCGCCGATCAGGCGCCCGCTGCCCGGCAAGTTGCGGGGGCGCCAGACACTGTAGTGCAGGCCAATGCCCGCCAGTATCGGGATGCACCGGCGCTGGCGCTGGTCTTTTCCGGCCCGCTGGCGCCCAAGTCCAATTGGCAAACCTGGCTCAGTGTGAGCGAGGGGGGCAAGCAGTTGCAGGGGGAGTGGGTCCTGGCCGAGGATGGCCGCACCCTCTACTTCCCGCAGGTAGCGCCCGACAAGCGTTACAAGGTGACCCTCAAAGCAGGGCTGGGGCCCGAGGCGCAGAGCTGGACCCTCAAGACCCGGCCACTGGAGGCGGGAGCCTCCTTTGCAGCGAGCGGCATGGTGCTGCCGCTTCGTCAGGAGCTGCGCCTGCCCATCAGCGCGGTCAACGTGGATGAGGTCAATATTGATTTCTTCCGGGTCGATGCCGAGTATCTGCCACGCTTTCTGGCCGAATACAGACCCGGCGCCGGCATGGGTAACTGGGAGCTGGAGCAGATCACCAGCCGCGCCAAGCGGGTGTTCAGCGGCCGTTACGCCCTTGAGCTGGATCCCAATCGCCGCGAGACCCGCCTCATCAACGTCAAGGAACCGCAGCTGGCCGAGGCCGGCGTCTACTTTGCGGTCATGTCGCCCTTGGGCAACTACGACTGGCGCAAGGAGACCACCTATTTCGCGGTGAGCGACATGGGGCTCAGTGCCCGTCGCTATCGGGACCAGCTGGAGGTGTTTGTCAGCGCGCTCTCGAGCGCGGATCCCCTCAAGGAGGTACAACTCTCTTTGCTCGACGAGAAGGGCAATCGGCTGCAGGTGCAACAGACCGATCTGCGGGGGCATCGCCGCTTCGATCAGGTGCAGGGTGCGCGCCTGCTGCTGGCCGAGCAGGGCAAGCATCTGGCTGTGCTGCGCCTCGATGGCGCCGCGCTGGATCTCTCCGCCTTTGAATTGGGCACCCAGCCCTGGCAGGCCCAGCAGCTTTATCTGTTCAGCGGGCGGGATCTCTACCGCCCCGGCGAGCGGCTTGACAGCGAAATTTTGCTAAAAGGGCAGGATGGCCAGCTGCTGCCGGGCATGGCGGTGGAGCTGGATGTGAAACAGCCGGATGGCCAGCTGCTGGAGCAAAAACGTCTGCTGCCGGACAGCCTGGGCGCCGCCCATTATGGCCTGCGCCTGCCGGATGATGCGCCGCTCGGCCGCTGGAACATCACCCTGAAAACCGCCGCCGGCAGCCGCTTCGAGTGGCCCTTCCTGGTGGAAGAGTTCCTGCCGGAGCGGCTCAAGCTGCAACTCGGCAAGGGGCCGGATGGTGAATTGCTGAACCCGCAGGAGGCACTCACCTTGCCGTTGCAGGGGGATTATCTCTATGGCGCCCCGGCGAGTGCCACCAAGGCCAAGGCAGAGGTGAAGATAAGCCGCGCCACCATGCCCTTCACCCAGTGGCAGGAGTTTACGCTGGGGGATGTGCTGCTGACCGAGCAGGCCAGGGATCTGGAGCCTGTCACGCTCACCCTGGACCAGCAGGGGCATGGCGCATTTTCGCTGGTGGATCAACTTGCCAGCGTGGGGACCCTAGGGCCGCTGGAGGTGGCTTATCGTGTCTCTTTATCCGAGCCCGGTGGCAGGGCGGTCAATCGCAGCCGTACCCAGTACGGCTGGCCCACCGGTAGCCAGTGGCCTGCGCTCAAGGCCGATTTTGTGGCAGACAGAGTGGAGGGGGGCAAGACGCTGCCTTTCCAGATCCTCAACCTCGATGAGCAGGGCCAGCCGGTGGCGGGCGAGGTGAAGGTGCGTCTGGTCAATGAATACCGTGACTACTACTGGCACTACGCCGATGGCGAAGGGTGGAAGTACGAGTTCAACAGTCAGCCCTATCTGGAGCAGGAGCAGACACTGCAACTGGATGGCAAGGGGCCGACCACCCTCAGCTTGCCCTTGGCGGCGGGCTGGTATCGGTTGGAGGTGGAGAACAGCCAGGGCCATCAGTCCAGTCTGCGGGTCGAGATCGGCAGTTACGCCTGGGGTGGCGGTGGTGAGCAGGCGCGGCCTGACAAGATTGCCATCACCCTCGATAAACGCGCCTATCAGGCGGGTGACAAGGCGAAAGTGACGCTGGTTGCTCCCCGTGCGGGCAAGGGGCTCTTGCTGGTGGAGGATGGTGACGGCCTGCGCTGGTGGCAGCGTATCGAGCTGCGAGCCGAAGGTGGTGGATTGGCAGAGGCGCGTGGCGAGTTCGAGATCCCCGTCAGCCCTGAGTGGCAGCGTCACGATCTGCATATCTCTGCCCAGATTGCCGCCCCTGACAGCGAGTCAAAGCCGGTGAGCCAAAAGAGTGTGCAGAGCCTGCGCTCGGTCGGTTTGGTGCCGCTCGCGCTCGACCGGGAGGCACGCCGCCTGCCGCTCACCTTGAGTGCGCCGGACAAGGCGGTGCCGCTCACTCGCCTCGAGGTGGCGGTGACCTCGACACCAAACAGCCAGGGCCGGGTGGTACTGGCTGCGGTGGATCGGGGAGTGCTCAATATCAGCGACTACCAACCCCTCGATCCGTTCGAGATCTTCTTTGGCCGCAAGCGCTTCGCGCAAGACTTGTTCGACAACTACGGTCAGGTGATACCGCCGCAGGATGGCAAGCTGGCTCGCCTCAACTACGGCGGTGATGCGCCAGCCCTGAAGAAGGGAGGGGCGCTGGAGAGCCGGGTCGAGATCGCCGCGCTCTGGAGCGGTGAGGTGAGTTTTGACGAGAGTGGCAAGGCGGTGATCCCGCTTGATCTGCCCAACTTCAACGGCGAGCTGGCGCTGATGGCGCTGGCCTGGAACGAGCAGCAGGTGGGTCAGGCCGAGCGTGCCGTCAAAGTCGTGGCGCCCTTGGTGGCCGAGATAGGCTGGCCGCGTTTTGGCGCCAGAGGGGATGAGACCCGTGCCCTGGTGCAACTGCGCAACATGAGTGGCGAGGATCAAACCCTGTCGCTGACCTGGACCCTGACCGGTGGCTTGCAAGCGGGCGGCGAACTGCCCGAGACGCTGGCGCTGAAAAACGGCGAGGAGCAGTGGCTGACCCTGCCGCTCACAGTGACCGGGGCGAGCGGTGTGGCTCGCCTGCAACTGGCCGCCAGCGGCAAGGATTTTGCGGTAAACCGCGAATGGTCGCTGCCGCTGCGATCCCCCTGGCCAGCCCAGACGCGTCAGCGCTATCAGATGCTGGCACCCAACCAGCAGATGAGCTTTGCCCAGAGCGAGCTGGCCGGGCTGGATCCCGCCAATCTGCAAGGGCTGCTCAGCCTCTCCGGCACTCCTCCCTGGGATCCGGCCGGCCAGTGGCAAGCGCTTGCCCAGTACCCCTACGCCTGTCTGGAGCAGACCCTGTCTCGCGCCTGGCCTTACTTGCTGACTACGGCGGATGAGCGTGCTGCCTGGTCAAACAATCTGCCAAACGTGGACAAGCCGGTGAGCGAGGCGGACCTGCAGCGCGCCCTGCTGCAACGGTTGCAACGACTGCAATTGCCCAGCGGTGGCTTTGGTCTGTGGGATGGCCGCTCCGATGAGGAGCAGTGGCTCACCGCCTATGCGGCCGACTACCTGCTGACAAGAAAAGAGGCCGGTGATGCCGTGCCCGAGGCGATGCTCAATCAGGCCATCAACCGTTTGCAGAGCTATCTCGGCGACAGCCAGTATGGGGAGCGCTGGAGCAGTGCCCCCGAACACAGCCGGCTGGCTTATCAGGCTTACAGTGCCTTCGTGCTGGCGCGAGTAGGCAAGGCGCCGCTTTCCACCTTGCGCCTCATCTGGGAGCAGCAGGCGGATCATGCCCGCTCCGGTTTGCCGCTCTTGCACCTCTCGCTGGCGCTTTCCGCCATGGGGGATGAGCAGACGGCTGCCAAGGCTTTGACTCGGGCGCTGGCAACCCCGCGCGGCGATGACTATCTGGCCGATTACGGTTCGCCCCTGCGCGATGGGGCGTTGGAGCTAGCCCTGCTGCGCCAGCACAAGCTGGCCGAGGATCGCTGGCCCGAGCTCAGCGCCAAGGTGGCCGACACCCTGGCCCATCGCCAGTGGCTAAGCACTCAGGAGCGGCTGGCCCTGTTGCGGTTGGCACAGGTCGATCCTGCTGCTGACTGGCAGGCCAGGGTAGCGTCAATCAGTGGCGACCAGGCCGTTGCCGGTAAAAACAGTGCGCAGATCGGTGCCCCCGAGGCCCTGGCGGCCACTGGCGTCACCAACGAGGGCAAGGGATCCCTCTATGTGCAGCGCACCCTGGTAGGCTATCCCGAGCAGGCCCCCGTACGCATCAGCCAGGGCATGAGCGTGACCCGCAGCTGGTTCAATGCCGATGGTAAGCGCTTTGATCCTGCCAAGGTGAAGGTGGGCGATTTGGTGGTGGTGCGGCTCAATGTGAGCAGCGAGCAGACCGTGCCCGATGCCTTGCTGGTGGAGATGCTGCCGGCGGGATTTGAGCTGGAAAACCCGGCCCTTGGCACCAGCATCAAGCTCGAGGAGCTCAGTATCGAGGGCAAACCTGCGTGGCAGAGCGAGTGGAACGACTACCTCAAACATCAGGAGTTTAGAGACGACCGTTACACGGCCGCGCTGGATCTGAGCGAGGGGGGCAATCAGCAACTTGTCTATCTGATGCGGGCAGTGACCCCGGGCCGCTATCAGGTGCCGCCGACTCAGGTGGAAGACATGTATCGACCCGAACTGCGGGCGGTGGGCCAGGATATCCATGAGGTGACCATTTCTGAGTAATTCGCCTTTGCAGGACGAGGCGCGTCCAGCCGGTTTTTGGTCGCGCGCTCGCCAGTGGTTGCATCAGGGTTGGCTTGCTTTGCCAGGTTTACCTCGCTGGCTGCGGCTGACGGGGTTGGGAATGGGGGCTCTCATCCTGGTGTTGCTGGTGTTGGATCGCGCCTTCCCGCCGCCACCGCTGGATCCCGCCTATGCGCGGGTGGTGCTCGATATGAAGGGGCGTCCCCTGCGCGCCTTTGCCGATACCAGCGGGGTGTGGCGCTATCCGGTGACCCTGGCGCAGGTCTCTCCCCGTTACATAGAGGCATTGCTCGGCTACGAGGACCGCCATTTCTGGCGCCATCCCGGGGTCAACCCTGTGGCCATGGTGCGCGGGGTCTGGCAGTGGCTGCGTTACGGGCGGGCGGTATCGGGGGGCTCTACCCTTACCATGCAGGTGGCCCGCTTGATCGAGCCCTATCACAGGAGCGTACCCGGCAAGCTGCGCCAGATGGCGCGGGCGCTGCAACTGGAGTGGCACTACGACAAGCGCACCCTGCTCACCGTTTATCTCAACCGTGCCCCCTTTGGTGGCAATCTGGAGGGGGTACAGGCGGCCAGCTTTGCCTATCTGGGCAAGAGTGCGGCCAAGCTCACTCATGCCGAGGCCGCCCTGCTGGCGGTGCTGCCGCAGGCCCCCAGCCGTTACCGACCCGATCGCCATCCGGATCGCGCCCGCGCCGCCCGTGACAAGGTGATGCAGCGGCTGGTCAAACAGGGAGCCTGGCCAGACGCCGTGTGGCGTGAAGGGCGAATAGAACCCGTGCTGGCACGCGGTCACTTCACTCCCATGGAGGCGCCGCTGTTTGCCCGTCTCGCCGCAGACAGCCAGCCGGGCGCCCTGGTGCATACCACCATAGACGGCGATCTGCAGCGCTGGCTGGAGGCGCGAGTGGCGACTTATATCCGTCGTTTCCCGGAACAGACCTCCGCCGCCCTGCTGCTGGTGGATAACCAGACCATGGCGGTGCGCGCCTACGTGGGCAGCGCCGAGTATGGCAATCTGCGCCGTCATGGCTACCTCGACATGGTGCAGGCGATCCGCTCACCCGGCTCCACCCTCAAGCCGTTTATCTATGGTCTGGCCCTCGATGCTGGCCTGGTTCATTCGGCCTCCCTGCTCTCCGATGCCCCCAGACTGGGGTCGGACTATCGCCCCGCCAATTTTACCGGCGCCTTTCAGGGGCCTGTCACCCTGACCCGGGCGTTGCAGCAATCCCTCAACGTTCCCGCCGTGCAGGTGCTGGAAGCCCTGGGGCCCGATACTCTGGTCAATCGACTGGATAACGCCGGGGTCAGGCTGGCCCTCTCCGACAAGCCCAATCCGGCCATTGCGCTGGGGGCTGCCGGCGTCAGGCTTGAACAGCTTGTGGCGCTCTATAGCTCCCTCACCCGGCAGGGACAGGTGGCGATGCCGGTCTGGCTGGCGGGACAACAGTCGGTATCGCGCCCCTTGCTGAGCCCCGGGGCCGCCTGGATCACCTGGCAAATTTTAAGCTCGCAGGGGAGGGCTGATCAGCCCTTTGCCAGCGAGGCGACCGGCCGGGTCAACCGGCTGGCCTGGAAGACGGGCACCAGCTATGGCTATCGGGACAGCTGGGCGCTGGGAGTCTCCGGCCGCTGGACCCTGGGGGTCTGGCTGGGGCGGCCCGATGGCACCCCCTTGCCCGGTTTTTATGGCCAGAGCGCGGCTGTGCCGCTGCTGCTCTCCGTCTATTCGCGACTGGGGGACAACAGCCCCCTGCCAGCGCAACCCAATACGGTGAGCGAGGCCGAGATCTGTTGGCCACTGGGGCGGCGGGTGAGTGCCACCCTGCCTGAGGCCTGCTTGCAGCATCAGAGCGCCTGGCTGCTGGATGAGCAGGATCCCCCTACCTTGCCAGACCCCATGGATTGGCCTTCCCCCCTGCGCCAGGTTGCACTGACCAGTCAGGGCAAGCCGACCCTGACCCGTTGTGACGACGCCAGCCAATCTGTCTGGCGGGCGCTGTGGCCCTTGTCGCTGGAGCCCTGGCGCGCGCCAGGCGAGCGGCGCAAGGCGCTGCTCGCCAGCGGTTGTGAGGGAGCGGGACAGGGGGCGGATCTGCAGGCGCCGATTCGCATCGTCGCCCTGGGGGAGGGCAACCTTATCCGTAGCCAGCGCTATCGCCTGCAACCCAGGGTGCTGGGTGGTGTGGGCAAGCCATTCTGGTTTCTCAATGGCCAGCGCCTGCGCTGGGATGGGGATCAGGTATTGAGCAAGGCAGGCCGCTACCAGCTGGTGGTGGTCGATGAGGCGGGCAACAGCGACAGGGTGGAGTTTCGTGTGGTCCATCCCGATCATGATGCCAGTTTGCTTGCCCGTTGAGCCATATCGCCACCTCTATGGCGCAGGGTTATTACCATTTGAAACATATTCATGTTTGAGAAGTGAAACCTGCCAACGCATAGTGTTGGGCTCTTTCAAATCCAATCAGGAGTTCCCATTGCTACGTTCATTTTTTCCCCTGCTGGTGTTGATGCTCTCGGGCTGTGCCACGACAAATCATGGTGAGACCTCTGTTACCCCGGAGCGCACTCGTTTCTATTCGCCTTTTGAACCGGGCTCGGAGAGTTTTAGAGGCTGTCGTGATAATCCTTTTATTTGTCACCCGATGACGCAGATGCGCACTGCTGACCAATGATGGTAGTGGTGACGGGGAATATGTCGGTTGTGATGGAGGAGGCTGGGTTGGTAAGTACCACCCCGGCCTTCATTGATTGCGGGGCTTGTCAGCCAGGCTGGCGCAGATGACCGAGGCGAGTAAAAAAATGCTGACTTTTGCGCTGGTGAAAATGGCTCTTCTTGATGGGATGGAAGATGAGGTTGCTAGCCGGGTGGCTTGCCTTGAGCTGATGGATCATCGCCATGGCTGGCAATGAACAGCTGATCAGGGTGGTGAGCGGCAGGCTGTGGGTCGCGGGCCCCAGCAGCTGATTGAGCCCTTGCTGCGCCAACTCGAAACGGGTCAGGGCTGCTGGCTCGGCATAGCCGCTGCCCAGCATGGTGAGCATGGCATCGAGGGCCTGATGGAACTCGGCCAGTTGCTGGCGAAAGCCGCTGCGGGCGCGCAGTGCAATCAATTCATCGAAGGAGATTTCGCTCAGGTGAGTGGGCACTTGCAATGGTATCTCGAGGTGGAAGCAATCCTGGCCGCCCCGATTGTGGTAGCGGGATTCGAGCAGGTGCAGCAGCCTGTCCAGATAGTCGTGATCCGTGATGAGCGCCCCCTCATTGGCGAGTGCCCACTCACGGGCGAGGCGCATGGAGAGCAGATTGGCAAAGCGCCGCGCCATCTTGATCCCCCCCTCATCCTGGCTGGCAAAGCCGTGGGCGAGGCAAAAGCCGTGCAGCCGCTCAAGACCGGCCTGGGTCGGGCAGAAGCAGTCGTGATTGGCGCTTTGACGCCAGCGAGTGATGAGTTCCCTGTTGCCAAATACTTTGTGGCGGGCAAAGTCGGGCGCAACAAGACCGCCGAGCTGACTCTCCAGCTGAGGGGTGATATCTGCAAAGAAAGCTGGCTCGGGCCGCTCTGCCAGCAGGTCGGTTCGCTGCTCCAGCGCACTTAGCAAAGTGGTGAGGCCGCTTTTCTCACTGATGGTGAAGACGAAGGCGAGCCGCTCCAGATAGAGCAGGGCAAACTTGAGCCAGAGCTCGTCACGTACCTCCATGCCGGGGTAGTAGATATAAGTCTTCATCGGATCTTCTGTGTTGAAGCATCTTGCCAGGGCGCAGGTTCGGGAATATACGCAAGATTGCCGCCGGGCCGCAAACATTGAGTGGGAGAATATGGGTGAACGCTCAGCCTGTAGGCGCTGGCAACAAAGTTCTGATATAATCCGCGCCCTTAAATCAAGGCCACCCGAGTTGAAACCATGAAGTTCATTATCAAGCTGTTCCCGGAAATCACCATCAAGAGCAAGTCAGTGCGCCAGCGCTTCACCAAGATGTTGCAGGGCAACATTCGCAACGTGTTGCGCCGCTTCGACGAAGATGCCCGCGTACGGATGGATTGGGACAAGCTGGTAGTGAGCTCCCGCAATGATCAGTTTCACGCCCAGTATCTGGAGACCCTGGCCTGCATCCCGGGCATCCAGTACTTCCTCGAAGTGAAACTGAGCAACTTCACCGACCTGCATGACATCTTCGAGCAGACCCGCGCCGTCTGGGGCGATCGGCTGAAAGGCAAGACCTTCTGCGTGCGTGCTCGCCGTGTCGGCAAGCACGATTTCAGCTCGCTGGAGCTGGAACGCTATGTGGGTGGTGGCCTCAACCAGCATTGCGAAACGGCCGGTGTACGTCTGAAAAAGCCTGACATCCAGGTCAACCTGGAAGTGGAAAACGACGAGCTTTACATCATCAGCGCCGTTCACCATGGCATGGGTGGTTTCCCCATGGCGACTCAGGAAGACGTGCTGAGCCTGCTCTCCGGCGGCTTTGACTCGGGCGTGGCCTCCTACCAGTTCATCAAGCGCGGTTGCCGGGTGCACTATTGCTTCTTCAATCTCGGTGGTGCCGCCCACGAGATCGGGGTCAAGCAGGTGGCCTACTACCTGTGGAGCAAGTTTGGTGCTTCCCATAAGGTACGTTTCACCGCCATCGATTTTGAACCCGTGGTCGCCGAGATCCTGGAGAAGGTGGATAACGGCCAGATGGGGGTAGTGCTCAAGCGCATGATGATGCGTGCCGCAGGCCAGGTGGCTGACTACTTCCAGATCCCGGCCCTGGTGACAGGGGAGTGCGTGGGTCAGGTCTCCAGCCAGACCCTCACTAACCTCAACGTCATCGATCGGGTGACCGACAAGGTGATCCTGCGCCCGCTCATCACCTGGGACAAGCCGGACATCATCAGCGAAGCCCGTCGTATCGGCACCCTGGAGTTTGCCGAGACAATGCCTGAGTATTGCGGCGTCATCTCCAAGAAGCCGACCATCAAGGCTGTGCTGTCCAACATCGAGGCGGAAGAGGCCAACTTCGACTTCGCCATCCTGGACAAGGTGGTGACAGAGGCCCGTTACCTCGACATTCGCCGCATCGGTGAAGAGACCGCCGCCGAGGTTCAAGAGATAGAGACCACAGAAGTGCTGGCCGCTGACGAGGTGATCCTGGACATTCGTTCTGCCGACGAGCGCGACGAGAAACCCTTGGTGGTGGAAGGCCGTGACGTGCTGCATATCCCCTTCTTCAAGCTGGCCACCGCCTTTGGTGATCTGCCCAAAGAGCAGACTTATCTGCTCTACTGCGATCGCGGCGTGATGAGCAAGCTGCAGGCGCTCTACCTGAAAGAGAAGGGTTTTGACAACGTCAAGGTGTACCGCCCGTAATCAGAGGGTGACGTTTCGAATAAGAAATCCGGCCAATGAGCCGGATTTTTTATTTCACTGCGCATCACGCTCAGATGGTGTGTCAAGACAACGTGGGGATCAGGGGCAGGGGACAGGGGTAAAGGTTGACTCGCCCTGGCAACGCCAGCCCATCTCGGCCTGCTTCATCTGCCACAGGTTATTGCTGCGAAACAGGGTCAGGATGTAAAGCATGTCACTCTTGTTGCCATCGAGGGCAACCGACAGCACCAGATCATTATCCAGTTGTTGTGCCTGGATGCGACTGGGTATGTCGCTATGGCCGACAAAACGCAGTGCCACTTCACGATAATCATTGACCCAGGTTTGCCGGGTCGTGCTTGCCTGACGGATCTGCTGGTTGAACTGCTGCACCGGAGTAGAAGCCAGTCGTCCAAACAGTACCTGTGTATCGGCGTGCGCCGTTGCCACATTCATCAGTAGCAGGGAAGTAATGAGCCCAAGTTTTTGCATGAGGGATTCCGGCTTACAACGACTGGATCCTATGACAACAGAAAAGCCCGCTTGGTTCAACGTAACGAGGCCGGGAGTGCGACATGCCCCCAGCCCGAACATCAATGGCGTTGCAGCGAAAAGGTGGGCAGTGACAGGTGCCAGTAAATGGCAGCGACCCGCAGACCAAATACCCCCAGCATGCTGATCAGCATGGCGGTCACCCTGTCCACGTTGACCTCCAGTGCCAGGGTATAGAGGATGCCCCCCAGAATGCAGGCAGTGGCATAGATCTCCTTTTGCAGCACCATGGGCACCTCCCGTGCCAGCACATCGCGGATCATGCCGCCAGCCACACCCGTCATGGTCCCCATGATCACCGCAATCAGACCTGGGGTACCGAAGTTGAGTGCCTTCTGGGCACCGATCACGGTAAAGAGAGCCAGCCCGAAGGCATCCGCTACCGGCAACACATACCAGGGCATACGCTTGGGTAGCTTGACCATCCACATCCCCACCAGCGCCGTGGCAATTACCACCCAGATATAGAGAGGGTCACGCACCCAGAATACGGGGGTGGCACCCAATATCATGTCGCGGATGGTGCCACCGCCAATGGCGGTTACTGCCGCCAGTACCATGACGCCGAAGGCATCCATCCTGAGCCGCCCTGCTACCAGGACGCCCGAAAACGCGAATACCGCAGTACCAAACATGTCGCTGATGTAAACAATCTGCTCAACCAATGTCTGCATGGAGAACAACTCACGTCCAATTGTTGATGGGGTCGCGATTCTAGGGGGTGGACAGGCTTCTGACCAATGATGACCTGCAAAAATGAGAGCCAGACCCAGTTTTTGCAAGCGGGATGCGGGAGCGCGGAAGAGCGCTGACACCTTGCAGGTCAGGGCACTTGCTTTGCCATGGCCTTTGGCTTGTGCGGCATCCTTCTGATAAGGGGAACTTTTTGGATTTTTTCTCTTAAGTAAAACGGGAATGTGCCGATAAATAGGGTAAGCGGCGTTAATGCGATGAAGCGTTAAAAATAATGCTAAAGACATCGAAAAAGAGGCCGTTAAATAAGACGCATCGGACAGGAAAGACAATAAAGTCCGAGCAAATTAGATAGTAAATTTAATAGCTTAGGAGAATGGTTATGGCACTTTATATCAATACGAACGTTTCATCGCTTAACGCCCAGCGTAACCTGATGAACACCAACAAATCTCTGGATACTTCTTACACCCGTCTGGCATCTGGTCTGCGCATCAACAGCGCAAAAGACGATGCGGCAGGTCTGCAAATATCCAACCGTTTGACCTCCCAGATCAATGGACTGGACCAGGGTAACCGTAACGCCAACGATGGCATTTCCGTTGCCCAGACCGCAGAAGGTGCCATGGATGAAGTGACCTCCATGCTGCAACGGATGCGCACCCTTGCTCAGCAATCTGCCAACGGTTCCAACAACACCGATGACCGTACCGCTTTGCAGCAAGAGTACACTCAACTGATGACTGAAATCGACCGGGTGGCCAAAGACACCACCTTTGGTGGACAGAACTTGCTCAGTGGTGGCTATGTAGGCTCCTTCCAGGTTGGCGCTGATGCAGGTCAGACCATCACCTTCCGGATGACCACTGCCTTCACCATCTCGGGCATGGCATCAGCCACCAGTGGCAGTGCGGCGGTAACCACCACCACATCGGGTGAGCCTTACCTCATCACCAAGACAGCAGGTACGCCAGTCAGCTCCACTAGCATGTCGTCCATCCAGGCGGCCAGTTCAGCCCAGTCAGCCATGGCTAATCTGGACTACATGATCAAGGTGGTGGACAGCAAGCGTGCGGAATTGGGTGCGGTACAGAACCGGTTTGACTCGACCATCCGCAACCAGGCGAACATCTCGGAGAACGTCAGTGCAGCTCGCTCACGTATTCGTGATGCAGACTTTGCGACCGAAACGGCCAACCTGACCAAGCAAAATATTTTGCAACAGGCGGCATCCACCATACTGTCGCAGGCAAACCAGCGTCCCCAGTCTGCACTCTCGCTGCTGCAGGGCTAACAAAAGAAAACAGGGCGGTTGTTCAGGCCGCCCTGGTCAAGAGATGGAACAAAGGGGTGTTCGGTTTGCACTCTGTTCTATCGGGAGAGAATCAATTCTCTATATTAGTAATGCCAAGTGTTGTACAGCTGTTCAGTTCTGTCATCCTTGGTCATATTCTCCTGAGCGTATGCTCATTTTAGGCCGGTTTTCCGGCCTCTTTTTATTGTGCCGTCAAATTGACGCCACTCGCCCATATCAAAGCACAAACCGTGCCAAAAGCAATCAACGCCTCTATCCGGCTCCTCGGCCAACTCTAGACCCCCTGGCTACTCTCCTGTCCTCTTCCCCTTTGCCGCCTGCCGGATAAAACTTGCCGCCTTCGGCAATTATTTTCCTAAAGCTTGTGTCCCTGCGGCCGTTAAATAAAGTGAAGCAATCGAGGGGTGTTCGGAATCCAACGCTTGCACTACTGCGGGTGGCCTGTTCGTTCAAACAGACACCCGCCAGAAGACACAGGATTGTTCAACCTGTTCTTCTAACGGTGGGACGTCGCTTTGTCGGCGCAACCCGCAGTCGCATGTTCTTCGGGAGAATATTTTTATGGCCATGTACATCAACACGAATACTTCATCACTGAACGCCCAGCGTAACCTGATGAACACCAACAAGTCCCTGGATACGTCCTATACCAGACTGGCCTCCGGTCTGCGTATCAACACTGCCAAGGACGATGCCGCCGGTCTGCAGATCTCCAACCGTTTGACCTCACAAGTCAATGGTCTGGATCAGGGTAACCGCAACGCCAACGATGGTATCTCGGTTGCACAAACCGCTGAAGGCGCCATGGATGAAGTCACTTCCATGTTGCAGCGTATGCGTACCCTGGCCCAGCAATCCGCCAACGGTTCCAACAACACTGACGACCGTACTGCACTGCAGCAAGAGTTCGATCAGCTGACCACCGAAATTGACCGCATCTCCAGCGATACCACCTTTGGTGGCCAGAAGCTGCTGGATGGCTCTTACAAAGGGTCCTTCCAGGTGGGTGCCGATGCCGGTCAGACCATCACCTTCAAGATGACATCCGCGTTCACCATCAGCGGTATTGCGTCATCGACCAAGGGGAGTGCTACCGTTGCCACGAGTGCTACCGGCGAGCCCTACACTGTGACCAAGGGCACCACGGCAGTGACCTCCACCAGTGTGAGCAGCATCACCACTGCCAGTGCCGCCCAACTGGCCATGGCCAACCTTGATTTCATGATCAAGGCCGTTGATAGCAAACGGGCAGAGCTGGGTGCGGTGCAAAACCGGTTTG
The DNA here is from genome assembly GCF_029237345.1 of Aeromonas sp. 2HA2. Lineage (NCBI taxonomy): Bacteria > Pseudomonadati > Pseudomonadota > Gammaproteobacteria > Aeromonadales > Aeromonadaceae > Aeromonas > Aeromonas sp. 2HA2. The sequence continues at coordinate 191,982 of NZ_JAACGB010000005.1, forward strand.
ACTCGACCATTCGCAACCAGTCCAACGTCTCAGAGAACCTGAGTGCAGCACGTTCTCGTATTCGCGATGCGGACTTTGCGACTGAAACAGCCAACCTGACCAAGCAGAACATTCTGCAACAGGCGGCCTCCAGCATCCTGGCGCAAGCCAACCAAAGACCGCAGTCTGCCCTGTCCCTGCTGGGTTAACAGGCAGTGATGAGATAGAAAGAGGAGCGACGATATGGCCAATGACATTGGAATACCCTCATCGGTCACTCCTTCTTCTCTTCAGTCAAGTAGCAAGAGCGGCCAATCGGCCGCTCAAGTGCTATCTGGCACGACGGAAGAGCAGCGGGTGATGGCACAGGATGTGAAGAAGCAGCAAGAGGAGAAGGCGCAAGAGAAAGTCAGAAAACAGGATATTTCTGAGGTTGATATTGAAAAGGAGGTCCAAAACTTGCAAGAGTTCAGTAAGTTGCAAGGATGGACTGTCAATTTCAGTGTCGAAAAGGATCTCGAGCAGGTTGTCATCAAGGTGATGGATGCCCACACCAAGTCGATGATCCGTCAGATCCCGAGCGAAGAGTTGCTGGCCATCAGCAAACGGATCAAGGATCTGCGCGAAGGCGATGCGACCGGCGGAGGTTCCCGTGTCGGGCTGCTGCTCGATAACGAGATCTAATACGCAAGCATAACGAGGAGAGTGAGTATGACCACAGTAACTTCTGCCGGTGCCGGCTCGGGACTCGATCTTGAGTCTGTGATTGCTGCCAGTGTGGATGCCAAAAAGGCACAACTGCTGCAGCCAATTACCACCAAGAAGACCAATGCTCAAATCACTCTCTCAGGTGTTGGGCAACTGAAATCAGCCATCGCTTCCTTTGTGACCACGCTCAAGGCGATGTCCAAGGACGATGCATTCAACAAACGTGCCATCAACATTACTCAGGACAAGGACAATCCCGTACTCAAGGTGGAGAGTAAAACGGGGGCCTCCAACGGGCAGTACGACATCACAGTCAACAAATTGGCGAAGACCAGCAAGTTTGAAGGTGAATTTGACAAATCCACCGACCCTATGATCACCCAGGATGGGAAACTGACCTTCAAGGCGGGTGACAAAACCTTTGATGTGGATGTCAAGGCGGGGGATACGCTGCAATCCATTCGCAAGCGTATCAATAATGATGGCGATAACTTTGGCCTCAGCGTCAACATCATGAACACGGCCAATGGCAAGTCCAAACTTGTTATCGACTCCGGTGTCAGTGGTACTGGCAAGGACTTGCAGATTACTGGCAACACCACAGAGTTGACCGACAACTTTGTCTCCAAGTTGACACAAAGCCAAACTGCTCAGGATGCCGAGATCACGGTGGACGGAAGCACACTGACCAGTGCAACCAATACCTTTGATGGTACGATTCTCGGACTCAAGGTCACAGTGTTGAGAGAGTCCGACAAAAATGCGGACAATTCGCTCAAATCCAACAAGGTGGATGTGAGCACCGACAAGGCTGGCATCAAGGACATGGTCAAGAGCTTCATCGATGGCTACAACGCCCTGGTGAAGAAGAGCGGTGATCTTGGCAAGCGCAGTTCGATTGTGGCCGGGGTCAGTCAAAATGATGGGGGTGCCTTGGCTGGCGATGCCACTACCCGCGCCGTGACAAATATGATGACCGGGGCCATCACAGAGCCTTCCAAGAACTCTTCCACGTTTTCGACCATCTTTCAGCTGGGTGTCAAGATGGACAACAAGGGGGTGCTCTCCCTTGATAGTGAGAAATTCGATGAGGCGGTTGACAAGAACTTCGACCAGGTTGTGGCCCTGTTTGGTGGCAAGGATGGCGTGGCCGGCAAGATGGCCGGGCAACTGGAAAGTTACTCCAAAACCGGTGGCTTGCTTGCCAAGCGGGAAGATAGCCTGAATTCGGATCTGCGTGATGTCAATCGCAAGCAATCGGATGTTTCGGCCCAGCTGACCAAGTATGAAGAGACACTGCGTGCCCGTTACGGGAGCCTGGACAGCATGCTGGCCAAGATGAACAAGTCAGCCTCATATTTGAACCTGCTCAACACCAAGAACAGTAATTCATAGTCAGGATCGGTGTTTCTATGTATCGGAAAAATATCAAAGCCTATACCACCCAGAGTCTGCAATCCGAGCTGGCAGTGGCCGACCCTTATCGCGTCATTCAGCTACTGATGCAGGGATGTCTCGAGCGTCTTGCCCAGGCGCGTGGCGCGATTGAGCGTCGCGACTTTGAGCACAAGTCCCAGTCCATTTCCAAAACGATGGCCATCATCAACGGCCTGCAGGACTCGCTGGATCTCTCTTATGGCAAAGTACCCGAGGACTTGTTCGCGCTTTATGATTACATGAAGGCCCGGATGATGGATGCCAGCCGGGATATGGATATCAGTGCGGTTGACGAGGTGATTAACCTGATGCTGACCGTAAAAAGCGGGTGGGATGCGATTCCCGTCGAAGAGCGCGACAAGGCGCTGGCACAGCAAAAAGTAGGCAGGGCGGAATGAACCGCCCCCCTCTGATTGTATTGATGGAAACTGGCAACCAGCTGTTGGCGCTGCTCGAGCAGCGCCAGCTGCAGGAGGCTGACAAGCTGGTAGAGCCTTATCTCGGTGCGCTTGATGGTGCGTTTCAACACATTCCATCGGGTGCTGTGCTTGATGCTGAGCAGCGTCAGGCATTGCAGCAGTTTCAAGCCATCCATGAGTGGGTGGGAAAAGAGAAACATCTTGCAGAGGAGGAGTTGCTGCAGTTTTCCAAAGCGGGTCGCGCCTCTGATCTTTACAAGCTGAATGCAGGTTAGGCATATCATGGATTTTAATAAAAACATTGCCGATGTAGAAAATGAACTCTCTCGCCTAGAGCGGCAAAAAAAACAGGAAGCCGCCATGCTGGACGTGCTTCCTGTTCGTCATCAGCTCAATATGGCTGCTTTCGCAAAACACATGCCCGGCATTCATGATTATTTCAAAGATTATCAGCCCGTCCGGCCATTTCGTTTTTTCTGCAATGACAATGGTATTCCCAATATCTTGTGGCTTGATGATGGGGTGTCTCTTTATGGTGAGGATCCATTTGCCGAGGTACAGGCACAGATAGCAGAAGTGATCGAGCAGAGTGTGTTGCAGTGCATCGATTTTATTCCTCAGTGGCATATCGATGGCCAGATCCACATAAAATTTAATAATGAAATATCCAAATTAAAAGAAAAATCAGCCTTGGAAGGCTTGCGGTTGAACAGTGCCCTGCACTCAGATATTCCGTTGTCACTGATGTACGGGATCGGCTTGGGATACCAGCTGGGTTATCTCTATGAGCAGTGCAAGATCAGGAACCTGTTTGCCTTCGAGCCCGATCTCGATATGTTCTATGCCTCACTCTATTGTTTCGATTGGCATGAATTGTTCGAATATATGGAGCGTGAGTCACTTAGCTTGCATCTGTTCATCGGTGTTGACGAACAACTGCTTGCAGCGGATATGATGGAAGCCCTTCATCGCAAGGGGGCATTCTGGTCGGCTAGCTACTTCTCTTTTTGCCATTATCATTCTCCCAAGCTGCACGCGCTGATAAATCAGGTAGAGAGCGAGTTTTACCTGCTCAAAACGGGCTGGGGCTTCTTTGACGACAATATCTACGCGCTGGCTCACAGCCACAATCATTTGCAAGAGGGAACTCCGTTCCTGAAGCGGCAGCGTGATACATCGGCATTCAGCCAGGTGCCAGTGTTTGTTGTGGGTAATGGTCCTTCTCTGGATCAGAGCATTGACTTTATAAAGCAGCATCAGCAACAGGCTGTCATCATCGCCTGTGGTACAGCTGTCAGTGCGCTTCACAAGGCGGGTGTCAAGCCAGATATCTATGTGGCCGTAGAGCGTACCAAGAGTTCGGCAGATTTCCTGCGCATTCTTGATGCCGATGACTTTATCAAGGATACCGTCTTCCTGAGCGTTGATGTTATTCACCCCGAGTGCAAAGGATTCTTCCGCAAGACGGGATTGACGTTCAAACCCAATGAACCCATGTTTTCCATGCTGATCAGTGCCTTTGGTCAGGCATTTGAATATGACACCATTGAGTTTTCCAACCCGTTTGTGGGGAATACCGGACTCAACTATGCCGCTTTGCTGGGCTTCAAACAGGTGTATCTATTCGGCATCGATAATGGCTACAAGTCGGCAGGCAAACACCACTCCAGTTTGAGCTTGTATTACAACGACAAGAAAGAAGCCAAATATAACGAGAATCTGAAAGATACCTTCCCGGCACCGGGCAATTTTGGTGGGGAGGTGCGCATCAATCATTTGTTTGGGCTCGCCATCCATAATATGGAGCGTGTGCTGAATAATTATCCTGATTTGCGCTGCATCAACAGCAGTGATGGGGCCTATATCGAGGGCGCCATACCTCAAGGTGTCGAATCCTTGCAGCCATCTTGGCCCGAACTGGATAAAGTACGATTGGTGGATGAGGTGATGGATCGCTGCTTCCAGCCTTTCGACATGACCAGCATTGACTTCAATGCCGCGCTCAATGTGTCGCTTTTCGATGAGCTGATAGATAAATTTCAAGCGGATTGGCAACAGGTGCCGCGTGAGCACAATGCCGTGTTGGCACTTATGCAACGACACCATGACTATCTTCTCTACTTGCTCATGAGCCGTGAATGCCATCTCTATCGTGTGATGATAGGCTCGATAAACTATTTCTATGCCAATATCATCAGCCTGATGATGGCCTTGGTAAATGCAGACTCTGACGAGTTTGAAATAAAGCTGAAAGAAGCTGAATCAATACTCGGGCGCTTCTTTGAGGAGAGCAAGGTCATGTATGCAGATGCATTCCAGCGGCAGGACTCCACCTACTTTGCTGGGCTCAATGTGTTCAAACATACCTGACCAGCAGGTAATGCCTTTCAGTGAAGAGATAGTTTTCAGACACAACAAGACGCCGGCAGATGCCGGCGTCTCTGTTTTCAATACCGTTATGTAATTGCCAGTGTCAGTGGCTATTTTGCTTGCACGCGAGCGATGGCATTGCATACCTGCTCCACGGCATTGAGCGCCCTCGGGGTGAAGCGGTGCAGTTCATCCGAGTTGATGAGTTGCAATCGTTGATGTTTGACCGCATCGACCATGGGCCATTGTTGCCAGTGACGTAAAGCGTCAGGATCCTGGCTGCCAGCCAGAATGAGCGCAGGGTCAGACTTGATCACCTGCTCCAAATTGACCTGAGGGTAAGGGGTTCTGGCGCCAGCCATCAGGTTCTCCGCACCGCACAGTTCGATGGCCTGGGCTGGCCACGCCGAGCCGCTGACGCTGGTCAGGGGCGGATACCAGAGCTGATAAAACACCTTAATATGGTTGGGCTGACCATAACGTTGCTTGAGCGCCGCCAATCTGGCGAGGTAGGCATCGGCCTGAGTGTTCGCTGTCTGCTCCAGGTCCAGCAGTGCTCCCAGCGCCCGAATTTCGGTGGCCAGGGAAGCAAAATCCGTGGGCTCAGAGTAGAACACAGGGATCCCCAGCTGTTCGACAGGTGCAAGCATGCGGGATTGGGCAGAGCGCCAGGCCACCACCAGATCCGGTTTCTGGGCCAGCAGAGCTTCAAGGTTGATGCTGCGGTAGTTGGCCACGTGCGGGCGATCGTTCACTTCTGGCGGAAAATCCGATGCATCATCGGTGGCGACGATGCGATCGCCTGCCCCGACGAGGAACAACAGCTCGGTCAGATGGGGGGTCAGACTGACGATGCGCATCGGTGTTGCAGCCTGCAGCGTTAGCGAACAGCAGAGCAGGCAAAGCAGGGCGAAATAGTTAGCCATGGAGTTGCTCCAGCACTGTGAGCAATGCGGCCAGTGCGAGCCAACCCCAGCCAATCAGTTGCAACCGGTTGAGTACGCGTAGCGCAGTGGCGGCGGCCGGGTCGCTTGGTGCATCAAATACCGGGAAGCGAAACAGGGTGTCCTGATAATAGCGGGGGCCACCCAGCCGGATGCCAAGCGAGCTGGATAGCTGGGTGAGCAAAATGCCCATGGCGGGGTAGGGCCACTGAATGGCAGTGCGCATCCTGGCGCCCAGCTGGCGCACTTGGGTCAGGCACAGGGGCAGTGCCAGCAGCAGAATGGCAGGGGTGCATAGGGCCTGATAAAGCACGGCGGCGGTGCGGCCGAAATGGCTGAATGTCGCTTGCTTGGGGCTCCAGCCCTGATCCATCAACTGGGCGAGTCTCCACAGCAAGGCGCCCTGAACGCCTGCCAGTGCAAACCCGAGCAAGGGACCCGCCCATTGTCCTGCCAGGCGCAGTGCACAGGTCTCGCTGACGGCCTTGGCAATCCCCATCACGGAGAGCTTGCCGGTATCGCGCCTGAGCCAGGGCGCTGCCTGCAGGCGGGCAACGACCAGCGTCTCCTGGCTTGCCAGGGAACGGGTGGCCTTGGCCAGCTCACGCAATGGACGGGACTCTATCATCAGCAACAGAAACAACAGGTCAAACAGCGGCTCGGAGAGGGAGAGGTTGCGCACAGCCCAGAGTCCGGCGGCGCATGGCAGCCAGACGACCAGCAGGGCCAGCAGACCGGCCCGAAATTGTTGCTGAGGGGAGCCATCGGGGCGGTGAACCTTGTGGCCCAGGCGGGTCAGCAGGGGTACCAGGGCAGAGAGTCTGAACTGGGCAGGCCAGGGCAGTATGGCTTCCAGCAGCACGGCCCCGAGCAAAATGGCCGCCGGAGTGGCGGCCATTTGTTCCAGTGTGGCGAGGTCGATCACAGCTTGCCGAGCATCTTGATGATCATCTCGGCGGAATGCTGGCCCGCCACTTCGATGAAGGCATCGAAGGATTCAACCTGTTCCTTGCCGGCGATGTCCGACATGGCGCGCACCACCAGATAGGGCACCTTGAACATGTGGCACACCTGGCCGATGGCGGCCCCTTCCATCTCGACTGCCAGCATCTGCGGGAAATCGGCACGGGCCTTGGCGATGGCGTCTGGTTTGCACATGAACTGATCACCGGTGCAGATGAGACCAACTTTGGTCTGATGCTTGCCTTGCTCGGCGATGCAATCCTGCGCCACCGCGATCAGTTTCCCATCGCAGGGGAAGGCGGCGGGTTGCTGTGCCATCTGGCCCATCTCATAACCAAAGGCGGTCACGTCCACATCGTGAAAGCGCATCTCATCGGCGATGACCACATCACCGATGTGCAGATCCTGGGCGAAGCCGCCAGCGGAGCCTGTGTTGATGACACAATCCGGGGCAAATTTTTCCAGCAGCAGGCTGGTGGCGACACTGGCGGCGACCTTACCGATGCCGGAGCGAGTCAGGATCACCTCTTTGCCTGCCAGCTTGCCTTGATAGAATTCGCAGCCGCCCAGTTGCAGTGTGGTTGGCTCGTTCATCTGGCTGCGCAGCAGGGCCACTTCCTGTTCCATGGCGCCGATAATACCTACTTTCATCACTCACCTCGTCTTGATGGCCGCACGGCCGAATAAGTTGTTGTGGATCATAACAAAAGTTGGTGATGGCGCCGAGCATTCAGATGACGCGGGGAAAGATACGCTAGCGGTAATGCTCGACCAGGCTGGCCAGCTCTCCGCTGTTGGCGACTTGCTGCAGCGTGTTGGCAAACAGGCCAAGCCGCTCGGGCGACGTCTGCTGGTAAAACAGGATATAAAAGGGCGTTTCCTCCATGACGGTCGGGAGTATGCGGATCTGGCTGGCGAGGTTGTGCTGGCGGATATCGAATTCAAAACCCGGTGAGCGGTAATAGACGAAACGTCCCCGTTTCATCAGCAGCTTGTGGTAATTGGCTGAACTACTGATCCCGCCGCTATCTATGATGAGACCGCCTATGGTTTGCAGCCGCGCTATGGCGCCGCTGCCATGATTGATAAGGATGGTGCCCTCCTTGCCGAGTGCCCTGACATCATCCCAGCCTTTGACCTCGACAGTGTCGTCGCTGCGCACCGCCAGGTGGTAGCGCACGGTAAACACAGGTGGTTGCAGATAGATGAACTGATGCCGACGCGCCGGGTTGTCGCCGACACCACAGATAAAATCGAGCTGGCCATGCCGCACGCTCTTCTCCAACCGCCTTAGCGGCAGGAAGGCTTGATCGCCCTGGATGCGCAGGGCGGGTTCTCGCTGCTCCATGAGGCGAAACAGGTCGACGCAAATGCCGCCGATCCGGCCATCCGGGTTTCCAATGTACTTGGGAGCCGATTCCGGTTGCGCCGCCGTGTGATAAACCTCGGGGGAACTGGCTGCCCAGAGTACAGGGGCAAGCAGGCAAAGCAGTGAGGCCACCCAGGATCTCATGTCATGCAGGCCCTCGATAAAGGCTCGGGGAGATCCCGATGCCAGCTATGTCAGTATCGTCAACGAATGAGATATCAGGCTACTTATCAGCATGTTATCAACCCAAGGCGGTGTCGAGGGTCATCATCAGGGCAAAGCCGGCCATCAGGCCCAGAGTGGCGTGGGTCTGGTGACCATTGCGGTGCGTTTCCGGGATCACCTCGTGGGAGACCACAAACAGCATGGCGCCCGCCGCCAGCCCCAGTCCTATGGGATAGGCGATGGCCATGCCGCTGGAGAGGCCGACCCCAAGCAGGGCGCCGAGGGGTTCGAGCAAGCCGCTTGCTATGGCAACCAATACCGCAACCCAGGGTCTGAATCCGGCGGCGCACATGGCCAGCGCCACCGCCAGCCCTTCCGGAATGTCTTGCAGGGCGATGGCCGTGGTCAGCGGCAGCCCCACCGACATGTCCCCCTGAGAGAAGCTGACCCCGATGGCCATCCCCTCCGGCAGGTTGTGCAGGGCAATGGCAAACACGAACAGCCAGACCCGGGAGCACTGCTGGTGACCTGGGCCGCAGGGGCCTGTCTTGTCGTGCTCATGGGGGGTGAACTGATCCAGCCCCAGCATCAGCAGCACCCCCAGGGTCATGCCGGCCACCACAACGGCCGCGGCGAGAAAGCCATCCCCTGTGATCCCATCTGCTGCTTCGAGTCCCGGCAGCAGCAGGGAGAAGGCGCTGGCGGCCAGCATCATGCCGGCGGCAAAGCCCAGCATGGCGTCTTCCACTCGTTGTGGCACGGAACGCAAGAAGAGTGCCGGCAGGGCGCCGAGGGCGGTGGCGGCAAAGCCCGCTACCCCGCCGATGAGACCATAACGGACGCCTGTGCTCATATCGTCAGTCGCCAGCATGATGAGGCTCTGCAATAGCAGCAGCAAGACGGCGGCCAGCGCGATGAGCAGACCGAGGGCGGTCAGTGGGCGAGCCTGCACCTGCTCGCGCAGTTGGACTGACCAGGAGGAAACCGGCAGGACCGACACGTTATCCATAAACTTGACCTCTCTACAGCAGATGAGGATGGCTTGTAACCATCCTGTGCATTACACCCAGCCTGACCAGCTTTGTCCATGCCCGCCCGTCGATTGTCTCCATCGGCTAACTATTTGAAATGATTTGGTCGCTATAAAAAGTGCGTGATGAAAGTCTGGTTATGGGGAAAAACAACTTGCTTTCTCGCCGATAAATCCGGTGAAGGAGTGAGCGGTTTTATGGTAAAGTGCCGCCCTCGCGAAACCCGCCCTTCCCTTGGTCTTTCGCAACGCCCCACTTCCCGGCAGGAATGCCCGGGTATCAGCTCATACGGATGTGATCGCCACAGTGCACCTGCTTGTCAGCAGTTGAGGATCACCAGCCACCATGTTTTATAAAAATCTGTCTATCGGCAAAAAGATTGCCGTGGTTTTTGCGGTCATTGCCGCCGTCAATGTGATATTCGGTATTTTCCTTTCCAGCGAGTTGCGCGGCGTGCGCGACCGCGTGCTGAATTTTACCGACTCCACCCTGCCTAGCGTGCTCTCGGTAGAAAAATTGCTCTACGACGTCTCCTATGTGCGTCGTGCCCAGTTTGCCCTGTTGATGGTTGACGATGCCGCTGATCTGCAGGCCCGTCGTGGCCGCATCCAGGACAATGTCCAGAAGGTCGAGCGTGCTTTTCGTGCCTACGAGGCAACGGTCGGCGCCGATCATGAGCGTCAGGTATTCAATCGTGCCAAGCAGGACTGGCAACAGTACCTGAACTCGGTCAATGCCGTTGATCAGATGCTGGTGCAAGGTCAGCCTGCCGAGGCCAAGGCGTTGCTATTCCAGTCAAACGCCGCCTATGGCGCCCTGGAGCAGTCGGTCAACAACCTGGTGGAGGTGAACCTCGGCTTCGTGAAGGAGAACCGTGGCAGCCTGCTCGACAGCGTCAACATGGTGACCAGTTTTGCCATGGTGAGCATCGGCGGCCTGCTGCTGTTCATGATGGCCATGACCTGGTTCCTGACACGCCAGATCTGTTTGCCGCTGTACGCAGTCGTGGCACAGGCCAACGCCATCGCCTCCGGTGACCTGACCCATCAGCTGGATCGTCAGCACATAGGTCGCGATGAGCTGGGCATGCTGGCCAAGGCATCCCTCAAGATGCAGGATAATCTGCGTGGTCTGATTGAAGAGGTGGTTGCCGCGGTGACCCAGCTTGGCGCCGCCATCGAAGAGGTGAGTGCCGTTTCCGAACAATCGGCGCAAGGGATCCAGAGCCAGCAGCAGGAGATCTCCCTGGTTGCGACCGCCATGACCCAGATGAAGGCGACCGTGGCCGACGTGGCAGGCAATACAGAGACAGCCTCCGAATCTGCCAGCTCCGCCAACGCCCTTGCCCGTCGCGGCAATCAGGATGTGCAGAGCTCGCTGGTGGCCATTACCCGGGTTGCCGAGGAGATTGAACAGGCGGGGACCCTGGTCGCCGAGCTGGAGCGTGAATCTGCCCAGATCAATCTGGTGGTGGACGTGATCCGCGGCATCGCCGATCAGACCAACCTGCTGGCGCTCAACGCCGCCATCGAGGCGGCTCGTGCCGGTGAGCAGGGTCGTGGCTTTGCCGTGGTGGCCGATGAGGTACGAACCTTGGCGGGTCGCACCCAGGCATCCACCGGCGAGATCGTTGCCATCATAGAAACCCTGCAGGCGCGCGCCAACCAGGCGAAAGAGGTGACAGGTCAAAGCTGTGACATGATCCGCCAGTGCGTAGTGCAGAGCGAGCAGACCAGCAACGGCATTCAGCAAATTGAAGAAGCGGTTGCCCAGATTGCCGACATGGCCATTCAGATTGCCAGTGCCTGTGGCGAGCAGGATGCTGTCTCCGATGAACTGGGTCGCAACGTGGAGCGGATCAATGAATCCTCCAACGAGGTTGCCATCGGCGCCGATCACACCGCCCGTGCCTGTCTGGAGCTGAGCCAGCTGGCCGCCGGTCTGAAGCAGACCATGGGTCGCTTCCGCCTGGCTTGATGACAGGAGGGCAGTGCCGGGTCGGCTCACGCTGAGCTGGCACTGTCCCGTTGGATTGATAACAAAACCCGGCTCAGGCCGGGTTTTGTTATTTGGCAAAGATGACAGTACTCAAAAGGCCGGCACCCAGTGGATAAACCCTTTTTTGCGGCTGATTGAGCCAAGGCGGGCAGGCTGCAAAGGGGGAGGGGCTTGATATCGGTTGCAAGACACTTGCTGAGTGTATCTGTATAGCAAGCTCCCGGCTGAGGGTATGGTAGGTGCTGGGCAGGATTGTTTTGCGGCTTTGCAGATAGCTGGCTTTGCAATAGACATAAAAAACCCGGCCTGGGCCGGGTTCAATGTGTGCGCTGCGGGTAACGGCTTACTTGGCCAGAGATTCCGGCAGGTTCTCACGGATCTTGCCGAGCATCTCTTTCAGGACGCGCGGGTTGGCAACCACTATGTTGCCGGAGTTTTCGTAGTTGTGACCACCGACGAAGTCGGTGACGATGGCACCGGACTCTTTGGCCAGCAGTTCACCGGCTGCGGTATCCCAGGGCTTGAGGCCGATCTCCCAGAAACCGTCGACGCGACCGGCGGCCACATAGGCCAGATCCAGCGCGGCAGAGCCGGAGCGACGGATGTCGGCACATTCGATGAACATGCTCTGGAACATCTTCAGGTAGGGCTCGATATGATGCTTCTGCTTGAATGGGAAACCGGTAGCCAGAACGGTGCCAGCCAGCTCTTTGGCCTTGCCGACACGGATGCGGTAGCCGTTCAGCTGGGCGCCGTTACCACGGGTCGCGGTAAACAGCTCGTCACGGATGGGATCGTAGACGACGGCTTGTTCTGTCTTGCCCTTGACGCGCAGGGCGATGGAGACGGCAAAGTGCGGAATGCCCTTGACGAGGTTGGTCGTGCCATCCAGTGGGTCAATGATCCATTGGTAGTCCGGATTGGTACCGGCAATCTCACCAGACTCTTCAGCAATGATGCTGTGTTCCGGGTAAGATTTTTTGATGGTGTGAATGATGGCCGCTTCGGCGTCACGGTCAACGTTGGTCACGAAGTCATTGCTGCCTTTCTGGATGGCCTCGATGTTTTCGGGCTGGGAAAAGGCTTTTACTACTACTTGACCGGCGTTGCGCGCAGCGCGCACGGCGATATTCAGCATCGGATGCATAGGTTCACCACTGGATGTTAAAGAACGGGGGATAAAAGGACGCGGTATGATACCAGTCTTTTCGATAATGACAACCGTTATACGCCTTCTCCCCGACCTTGGCGACTGCCAGATCTGACGGCTCCAATACAGACTCTTTTTGGTCTAGTCTTATGGCAGTAGCCGAATAACAGGCTGCATGAGCATAGGGATGTGGATCATGAATTTGTCATTAGTCAGTCAAAAACCGTCGGCAGCAACTACCCAGGGACTGCTAGCGGCGTTGAGAGCATCAACCGGATATGGCGCCTACTTCGACGAGGTGAATATTACCCAGCCATCGCAATGGCAGCCGGGTAAAGAGGAGGCGGCCATTCTGCTGCTCGATGGCGATACTGTCTGGCCCGAGTTCGGTTGGCAGCGAAGTGGCGATAGCTTCGGCTTGCCGGTATTGCCGCTGCTGATGCACAGGGGGGATGACTCCCTCACCATTCAGGGGCCGGATGTACGGGATCCCCGTTTTTATTTTGTCTCCAATGGCATAGCGCTGGCCGAGTCTGAACTGGCTGATCCAGCCTGCAGCCGGGTGCTATTAAACAAGCTTGAGTCCTACTTTCCGCTGCTGTCCCGCCTCATTCTGCTGCGCCAGCGCCAACCCATGGGGTTGTGCAGCTAACCTGGCATCCTCTTTTATCGGGCTGTTCAAGCGGCGCAATATTTGTCATAACTGGCCGATATTGTGCCGCTGCTGCGAGATGCGCAGCCCACATCCAATTGTCTTGTTGCATGTGCACATAGCACCAACCCGGATCCGGCACAAATGGGCCGAGGTTAGCCTCTGCGCCCGGGCCTGAATCACAAGGAGTCCATGATGATCGATTTTTATACCGCAGCCACCCCCAATGGTTTCAAGGTGGCGATTGCCCTCGAAGAGCTGGGATTGCCCTATCGGGTGATCCCGCTCGATTTGTCGGCGCTGGATCAGAAAAAGCCCGAGTTTCTGGCCATCAACCCCAATGGTCGCATCCCTGCCATCGTCGATCGGGATAACGGCGATTTCGCGGTGTTCGAGTCCGGCGCCATCCTGCTCTATCTGGCAGAGAAGGCGGGCAAGCTGTTGCCGCAGGATCCCAAGCGTCGCTCCCAGGCCATCCAGTGGTTGATGTTCCAGATGGGCGGCGTCGGTCCCATGATGGGGCAGGCCAACGTCTTCTATCGCTATTTCCCGGAGAAGATCCCGGCCGCCATCGAGCGCTATCAGAAAGAGGGGCGACGCCTGTTCGAGGTGCTCGACACCCATCTGGCGGAGCACGAGTATCTGGCCGATGAGTACAGCATCGCCGATATAGCCACCTGGCCCTGGGTGCGCATCTATGACTGGAGCGGTATCTCCATCGACGGGTTGACCCATCTGCAAGCCTGGATGGCACGTATGGCGGCTCGCCCCGCCTGCCAGAAAGGGATTGCCATACCGCCGCGCAACGAGGATCCGGCCGATCTGGTCAAGCAAGCCCAGCAGATGGTGACTCGCTAAGCTGACAAGATGGCCCCGTGACGGGGCCATCTTTTTCTCGCTTCTCCGCCTTGTTTTTACATCACCCCGCCACATCATCCATGCCCTTTGAGAAGGGGCGTCTGGCCCCACTATTTACTCCCCACAAACGAGTGACTCATCAAGAGTGGAAAGTCATTCTGCCTGATTAGTTGTTATGTTATAACGATCGACTTTCGGTTTATGACAATGATTATTCGGATGGAGACGATGACAAAAAAATACGCCTATTCAGGATGGTGTGCCCTGGCGTTGCTGGCAGGCATGAGTGCTGGTGTCCATGGCAAGCCGCTGACCATGGTGGGGCCATGGGAAATCCACAGCATCGACCCGGCCAGCAACGGTGTCTTTTTTACCCGTTTGCAGGTAGCAGAGACCCTGGTCGAAGTTGACAGTCAGGGAGGCTTGCAGCCGGGGCTGGCCAGTGATTGGTCCCGCTCAGAGGATGGCTTGCAGTGGCGATTCACGCTGCGCCCCCACGCCCATTTTCACGATGGCAGCAAGGTGAATGCCGAGCAGGCTGCGTTTGCGTTGCAACAGGCTTGGCGCAAACCAGGGGTACTGACCAGCGCACCGATTACCGCCATTGAGGCCAAAGAGGGGGCGCTGCTTGTCACCCTTGCCCACCCCTTCGCCTCGCTGGCGGCTGTGCTGGCCCATCCCAGTACCCAGATCCTGGCCAGGGGGGCATATGACGACAAGGGGGAGGTGACGCAGGTGATTGGATCCGGCCCCTATCGCATTACCCGTTTGCAGCAGCCTCAGCGGATCGAAACAGCGCGTTTTGACCGCTGGGATGGCCCCCAGGCCGCCATCGAGCAGGTCAGCTACCTGACGGTCGGGCGCGCCGAGAGCCGTACCCTGATGGCAGAGAGTGGTCAGGCTGACATCGCATGGGGACTTGATCCGGTCAGTATACGCCGTTTGCAACAAGCGCCCAGGGTGGGCATCGCCTCTGTGACCTTGCCACGCACCATACAGCTCAAACTCAATGGGGCCGATCCACGTCTGAGCGATCCGGCCGTGCGGCGTGCGCTCAGTCTGGCCATCAACCGCAGCGGCATGGCGGCAGCCCTGCTGCGGGATCCCGAGATGGCGGCGACCCAGCTCTTTCCTCCCAGTCTGAAGGAATGGCATCAGCCCGGCTTGACACCGCTTGCCTATGACGTGGAGGCGGCGCAAGTGGCCTTTGCCGCGGCAGGCTGGCAGAAGGGGGCCGATGGCGTGCTGCACAAGGGGAAGGAGCGCTTCACTCTGACTCTGCGCACCTTCCCGGATCGCCCCGAGTTGCCTCAGCTGGCGACGGCGTTGCAGGCTCAGTGGAAGGAAGTGGGTGTCGAGCTCAAGGTGGCGGTGGGCAACTCGAGCGAGATCCCGGCAGGTCATCAGGATGGCTCGCTCCAGCTCGGCCTTTATGCCCGCAACTATGCGCTGGTGCCGGATCCGTTGGTGACCCTGCTGGGCGACCTTGCCCCTGCCGGAGCCGACTGGGGGGTAATGAACTGGCAATCCCCTGTACTGACAGCTCAACTGGCGCGGCTTGGTCGTGAAGCCTTGCCCACGCAAGAGGCCGCCATGCTGAGGCGTGACATCGCCGCTACCTTGCAACAGGAGTTGCCGCTGCTGCCCATTGCCTGGTATCGCCAGAGTGCAGCCGTCAGCCGCCAGCTCAAGGGTTTTGAACTGGATCCCCAAGAGCGCAGTTATTACCTGACCAGGCTGACTTGGGGTGCGCAATGACAGGCTTGCCCTTATCTGCTGTCGTGGGCGTCCTGAGTCAGCGTCTGGTACAGGCACTGATGGTGGCGCTGCTGGTGGCCGGGCTCTGTTTTCTGATGGTGCAATCCTTGCCCGGGGATATCGCCTTTCGCATCGCCGCCGGTCGCTACGGCTATGACTATGTCACCGCAGAGGCGGCGAACGCTGTGCGCCATGAACTGGGGCTGGCCGAGTCGGCCCTGTCCCGCTTCGGCGACTGGCTGGCCGCCTTGCTCCAGGGGGATCTGGGCAGCTCGCTGGTCACCGGGGCTCCGGTCGTCGGTGAGATTGGTCATCATCTGGGGGCGACTTTGTCGCTGGCACTGGCCGCCGTTGTGCTGGCCCTGTTGCTGGCGCTGCCCCTTGGCAGCCTGAGCGCCTTGCGTCCGGGGGGGCTCTGCGATCGGCTGACTCTGGCCTGGAGCGTACTGATGCGGGCACTGCCGCCCTTTCTGCTTGGTCTGGTGCTGATGGTGCTGCTCTCGGTGGAGCTGGGTTGGTTCAGTGCCGCGGGGCACGGGGAGGGGCACAACCTCTGGCTGCCCGCCTTTACCCTGGGGCTTGGCCTATCCGGCGTGCTGGCCCGGGTCGTGCGAGAAAGCGTGCTCACTGTCGTGCAGTCCGATTATTACCGCTTTGCCCTCACCAAGGGGCTGTCGCCAGTGCGGGTATTTCTGCGCCACGGGTTGCGCAATACCGGGGTCAGCGTCATTGCCTACACCAGCGTACAGCTGGTGCTCCTGATTGAAGGTGTGGTGGTGGTCGAGAGTCTGTTTGCCTGGCCCGGTATAGGCCATGCGCTGGTGCATGCCATCTTCTGGCGCGACGTGCCCATGGTGCAGGGCACAGTGCTGGTGCTGGCTGCGCTGTTTGTGCTGCTCAACACCCTGACCGATCTGCTCTGCCTCGCCATTGATCCTCGCGGTCCCAAGGAGTCTTGATCATGTCTCTCTCATTGAAAGCCGGCGCGAGCCTGCTCCTGCTGGTGGTGCTGTTTGCCTTGCTGGCACCGCTCATCTGGCCCGATCCTGCCGCTCAGGATCTGGTCAACTTTCTGGCCGACCCTTCCTGGCAGGAGCCCCTCGGGCGGGATCAGCTGGGACGCAGCCTGATGGCGCGGCTGGCCGCGGCTACCCGCTTGTCGCTGCTGCTGGGGATCCTGTGCGTCATGACGGCCGCCCTGCTCGGTTCTCTGCTGGGGTGGCTCTCGGCCTGGCGCGGTGGCTGGGCAGATGGGCTGCTGCGCAGCCTGGCCGACGGTGTGCTGGCCCTGCCCAGCCTGCTGCTGGTGCTGTTGTTCTCCGCCATGGCTCAGGGCGGCTTTGCCATCCTCTATCTCGGTCTGGCCATGGCGCAGTGGGTGGAATACTACCGGGTGGTGCGGGCCCGCGGTCGCACCTTGCTCGCATCACCCCAGGTGGAGGCGTCCCGTCTGCTCGGTTTTGGCAACGGCTACATAGTGCGCCGCCACCTCTGGCCCGAGCTGGCACCCCAGTTGCTGACCATGATGGCGTTCGGTCTGGCGGGGACCATTCTGACCCTCTCCACCCTGGGCTTTGTCGGGGTGGGCATTCAGCCCCCCACCCCTGAGTTGGGGCTGATGATGACGGAGGCGTTGCCGCACTATCAGGAGGCACCCCGTCTGCTGCTGGCCCCCATCATTGTGATGGGCTTGATGCTGCTGGCACTGGTGCTGCTCAACCAGAAGGCAGTGCCCCATCCCCGTTCTTCACAAGGAGCCAGGTCATGACTGCTATTCACATCAAGGGCGTGCAGGTTGGCGATGGCAAGCAGACCCTGCTGCAAGCGCTGGACTTGACCCTGACTCCCGGCAGTGCCCTGACCCTGGTGGGGGAGAGTGGCTCGGGCAAATCCCTGCTGGCCCATGCCCTGATGGGCACGCTGCCTGCACCGCTACTTGGGCAAGGCCAGCTTGAGGTGGCCGGTCATCACTACGATCTGGCCGAGCCCCATCAACTGCGTGCCCTGTGGGGGCGGGAGCTGGCGATATTGCCGCAAGAGCCTGTGATGGCACTCGACCCTACCATGGGGCTGCTGCACCAAGTGGAGGAGGGCTGGCTTGCGGGAGGTCAACAGGCCCGCTCGCGGGCGAGAGCCTCCCTCGAGCACCTGGGGCTTGCAGGGCGTGAGCGTCATTTCGCGCACCAGCTTTCCGGCGGCATGGCCCAGCGAGCCGCCTTTGCGGCCGCCACCCTGGGGCAGGCCCGACTGCTCATCGCCGACGAGCCCACCAAGGGGCTGGACAGTCTGGCCCGCGCCAGGCTGCAAGCGCTGCTGCTGGGCTATCTGGCGCAGGCTCGTCAGTTGTTGACCATAACCCACGACCTGACTCTGGCCCGGGCGCTGGGTGGCTGGGTGTTGGTGGTCAAGGGGGGCGAGATAGTGGAGCAAGGCCCTGCCGAGCGGGTGTTGCATCACCCGGCCCACACCTACACCCGGGCCCTGCTGGCGGCAGAGCCGGCGGCCTGGCCCAAGAAAAGTGCACCGGCCACAGGCGACTGGTTGCTCAGGGGCGAGGGGCTGACCATGGGGTATGGCGAACAGACCCTGTTCCAGGGGCTCGATGTACAACTGGCAGAAGGGGAGCGGCTTGCCATCATGGCGCCGAGCGGTGCGGGCAAGAGCACCCTCGGCAATGTGCTGCTCGGTCTGCAGCGTCCCTTGAAGGGGGATGTGGTGCGCCGGGAAGGGGTCGCTCACCATCGCTGGCAGAAACTCTATCAGGATCCTGTGCAGGCGTTTGCCAGCCGGGGGCGCCTCGGGACCCTGTTTGACGATCTGCTGCGCCGCCATCGGTTGCCCCGTCAGCGTCTCACCGATTATCTGGCGAGGCTGGGGCTCGATGAGAGCTTGCTGAGGCGTCTGCCGGGTCAGGTATCTGGGGGCGAGTTGCAGCGGCTGTCGCTGATCCAGGCCCTGTTGCTGCGCCCCGTAATGCTGTTTGCCGATGAGCCCACCTCCCGGCTCGATCCCCTCAGTCAGCAGCAGACCATGACCTGCCTGCTGGAGGAGCTGGGAGAGATCGGCTGTGCCCTGCTGCTGGTGACCCATGACGAAGCCCTGGCCGACAAGGTGGGGGAACGCTGTCTGCGGCTGGGGATGACGGCAGGCACCCAAGATGAGGGGCTGGATGTTGCCCGCGTGCGGCGGACAGTATGATGACGAGGTCTGAAGGCATCTTGTCGATGATAACCCCTTGATTTGTGTCGCTGACGGGGTGAATAACCCCGTCACATTAGAAAAACTAGGGAAAGCTGATTATAAAGATTCGTTCGTTTTTCGTGATCTGAATCACTAAGATCACCCCAAGCCAAGGGAGTGTCCTGCTCCCGGCCGGTGCGGGTTCTCCGCCTTGTATTTTCACCTTTGATTGACTCTGTTTTTTGGATCCCCTCTGCAGATTATCTGCCAGGGGAGCGGCAGCTTTTGATGATTTGCGGGACTGAGATATGTATCGGCACAGTTTTTACCCTCTGTTTTTTCTGACCATTCTCATGGTCGCTGTGGGCCAGATGACCCAGACCCTGTATGTGCCCTCCATTCCCATGATGGCGGGGGACTTCAACGTGGCCTCCGGCCAGTTGCAGGCGGTGATGGCCTGTTACCTGATCCCGTACGGGCTCTCCCAGTTTGTCTATGGTCCGCTGTCGGATCGCATCGGCCGTCGCCCCGTGCTGCTTGTCGGCATGATGGTGTTTCTGGTGGGGACACTGACCATTCAGCTGATCCCGAGCTTCACGGCCCTGCTGATCGGCAGCCTGATCCAGGGGCTGGGTACCGGTGCCGGTGGTGCCATGAGCCGGACCGTGATGCGCGACCGCTACAGCGGCGCCGAGCTCAATCGGGCCAACAGTCTGGTGAGCATGGGGGTGATCTTCTCCCCGCTGCTGGCCCCCGTGTTGGGCGGCTGGTTGACCGAGCTGTTCAACTGGCGTGCCGGCTACTGGTTCCTGTTTGGTTTTGGTGCCGTGACTACCCTGGCCCTGCTGGCCTGGTTTGGTGAAACCCTGCCGGTGGCGGCGCGTCAAGAGCGGCTGCGGGTCGGTGCCGCCTACCGCCACGTGCTGGGCAATCCACGCTTTCAGGGCAACCTGCTCTGCCTGATGGCGACCTTTGCAGGACTTGCCGTGTTTGAAGCGGCGGCTGGCGTGCTGCTGGGCGATGTGCTCAAGCTGAGCGCCCGCACCGTGAGCGTGCTGTTCGTGTTGCCGCTGCCCGGTTATCTGTTCGGTGCCTGGCTCTCTGCCAAGCTCAGTTTTCGCCTGAGCCAGGGCAAACTGATGCGCCTTGGCATCGCCTTCCTGGCGCTGGGGTCGCTCATCATACTGCTGCCAGGCCTGTTCGGGGTGGTGAGTGCCGCCTCTTTGGTGGGGGGCGCCGCTGTTTACTTCATCGGTAGCGGCATCCTCTATCCGACCGCGACTTCCTGCGCCATCGAACCCTTCCCGGGTCAGGCAGGGACGGCTGGCGCCATTCTTGGCGGGATGCAGAACCTGGGGGCGGGGATAGTCACTCTGCTGGCGGCTTGCTTCCCGATGGAGGGCCAGGTGACCCTGGGGGCCATCATGACGATCATGGTCCTGCTGGTAGCCCTGAGCTTTGCCTGGCTGCGCCACCATGGATCGCCCCACGAGCAGATGGCGACCTGATCCTGTCTGTGCTCCTTGCATAACGAAGAAGCCCGCCATTGGCGGGCTTCTTCGTTATTGCGCCCAGCCTATGGTGGCGTCTTCTGCCACCAGATCCAGAAAGGCCCTCATGGCGGGGGTGATGCTGTGCTGGCGAGTGAGGAAGACGGTGCTGCCGGCTTCGATCGGTTCTAGGGGATGACAGACCAGATCAGAGAGCTGGCTGGCGGAGTGGGCGAGGCCAGCGCTGACGATGGCCCAGCCCAGCTGGTGGCGCACCGCACTTACCAGATGGAACAGGGAGTCTGTCTCCAGCACCACATTCAGGTTTATCCGTGCGCGCTCGGCGGCGAGATCCAGGTATCGGCGAAACTGCATGGCGCGGCTTGGCAGCACCAGTGGCCGGGTTTGCAGACTGGCCAGGGTCATGGGCGCAGAGGAGGGGAGGGGCTCCGCCGCGCCGCGGTTTTTCAATACCGCCATCCGGTTGTGACCTTGAGGGTAAAGGTTGAAGGCGTGCCTGCCGGGTTCACCGGGGGGCTCGTCAAACCCCAAACCTATGTCGCACTGGTGCAGCGCCAGTTGTGACAGCAGGGCTTCGTTGCTCAGCACCGACAGGCGAATGACGATATCTGGGTAGCGCTGCTTGCACCTGGCAATGAGCGGCATGATGTCGACATTGGATTGGGGCACTATGCCGATGCGCAAGGTGCCCGACAGTTCGCCGTGAAACAGCGCCAGCTCCTGCTTGAGCGCCTCCTGTTCGAGCAGCATCCGCTCGGCGTACTGGCGCACCAGCTCGCCCGCCTCGGTGAGGGCGACGAACTGGCTGGTGCGCACCACCAGATCCGTGCCCAGGTTTTTTTCCAGTGCCGTGATGCTGGCCGACAGGGTCGGCTGGGTGATGTGGCAGGCTTTGGCGGCCTTGGCAAAATGCCGATGCCTGGCCAGTTCGTGGAAATAGTGCAGTTGCTTGATGTTCATGGCGGTGTTGCGAGGCGTCTGGCGGGGTGATACTTAAAATTAATCAATTGAAAATTCATCGTCAATAGAGTGATTCTATCGGGAGATAGATTTAATTCATTGGTTTTGCCGGTGCTGCCTCTCTAAACTTGAATGCAGTTTGCATTTTTAGGCCAACCTTTCATGCCTGCAGCCAACCCCATGGTTCAACCTGCCGTCCACCATGCCTTGCCTTCGCTGGATCATCTGGTGGAAGAGGTGGCGGTATCCATCAATATCAATGGCATCAACCATGCGGTGATGATGGCGACACCGGACGATCTCGACGATTTTGCCATAGGATTTCTGTTCTGCGAGTCGATCATCCGGCACAACCACGATGTGCACGATATCCGGGTATTCCCCGCTGAACATGGCTTTGTGCTGGATGTGACCATCGCCAATCGTTGTCTGGCGCAGCTACAGCAGCGTCGGCGCAGGCTGACTGGCGCCACCGGCTGCGGCATCTGCGGGGTGGAGGCGGTCGAGCAGGCATTTCCCCCATTGCAGCCATTGCCGCTCACCCCACCCCTTGATGTCGCCTTGCTGGCCGAACTGCGCCCGCAGATCGCCAGCTGGCAGCTCAAAGGGCAACACTCTGGCGCCCTCCATGCGGCGCTGGCGCTGGATGAGCAGGGGCGGATCCTCCACTGCCGCGAAGATATAGGGCGCCACAATGCCCTCGACAAGCTGATCGGCTTCCTGTTGCGCCAACCACAGGCCTGCGACACCCTGCTGGTGACCAGTCGCTGCGGCAGCGAGCTGGTGCAAAAGGCGGCGCTGTTCGGCGCTCGCCACCTCGTTTGTCTGGCGTCCCCCAGCCAGCTGGCGGTCAGGTTGGCCCTCAAATACAACCTCAACGTCGTCCATATTCCCAAGCTTGATGCCCCGGTCAGCTACTCCAGCTATCGCCCGGCGGATCCCATCGGAGAGTGCCATGAGTCATATTGAAAAGCCTGCCAAAGCAGGCGGTTTTTCGTCCCTGCAGTCCACCATGAAGCAGGTGTTGCGTAGCCAGAAGACCCGCCAGAACATCAAGAATCTGCTGCGGGTCAACCAGACAGACGGCTTCGACTGTCCGGGCTGCGCCTGGGGCGACAACGATCACGGCGCCTTCCAGTTCTGCGAAAATGGCGCCAAGGCGGTGGCCTGGGAATCCACCGGCAAGACGGTGGGGGCCGCGTTTTTTGCGGCCCACTCGGTGCGCCAGCTGGCCACCCAGAGCGACTACTGGCTGGAGTATCAGGGGCGGCTGACCGAGCCCCTGCGCTATAACCCCGCTACCGATCACTATGAACCGATAAGCTGGGATGAGGCCTTTGCGCTGATCGCCGATACCCTCAGGGGGCTCGACAGCCCGGATGAGGTAGAGTTCTACACCTCGGGCCGTGCCAGTAACGAGGCTTCTTACCTTTATCAGCTGTTTGGTCGCCTGTTTGGCACCAACAACTTCCCCGATTGCTCCAACATGTGCCACGAGGCGAGCGGGGTGGCGCTGACTCAGTCGGTCGGCGTCGGCAAGGGCACTGTGGTGCTGGATGATTTTGACCGTGCCGAGGCGGTGTTCGTCTATGGCCAGAATCCGGGCACCAACCATCCGCGCATGATGAATGCCCTGCGCAAGGCGGCGCGAAATGGCTGCAAGATTGTCAGCTTCAACAACCTCAAAGAGGTGGCCCTCGAGCGCTTTGCCAGTCCGCAGAGCCCCCTCGAGCTGCTGACCCCGGCGGCCACCACCATCAGCCATCAATACCTTACGCCCAAACTGGGCGGCGACATGGCCGCCATCCGCGGCATGGCCAAATACATGCTGGAAGAGGCGCCCGAGGTGGTGGATCGCGACTTTATCGCCCGCCACACCCGCCATTTTGACGAGTACGAGGCGCAGGTGCGCGCCACCGGCTGGGTCGAGATCGAGCAGCAATCCGGCCTGACTCGCGCCGATATCGTGCAGGCGGCCCGCGTGTTTGCCGCCAGCCGCAGCGTCATCAGCTGCTGGGCCATGGGGCTGACCCAGCATCTGCACTCGGTCGACACCATCCGCGAGATAGTCAACCTGCACCTGATGCGCGGCCAGATGGGCAAGCCGGGGGCAGGGCTCTGTCCGGTGCGGGGCCACAGCAACGTGCAGGGCAACCGCACCATGGGGATCAACGAGAAGCCCACCGCCGCCTTTATCGACCGGTTCGAGCGTCACTTGCAGGTGAGCCTGCCGCGGGCGCGCGGTCACAACGTTTATGAGGCGCTCAAGGCGCTGCATGAGGGCAAGAGCAAGGTGCTCATCTGCCTGGGCGGCAACCTGGCTGCGGCAGCGCCCGATACCGACTTCACCTACGGGGCGATGAAGCAGGCCGAGCTCAATGTGCAGATCAGCACCAAGCTCAACCGCAGTCATCTGCAGGTGGGCAAGGCGGCGCTGATCCTGCCCTGCCTCGGCCGAACCGAGCTCGATATCCAGCGCACCGGCAACCAGAAGATCACGGTGGAGGATACCTTCAGCATGGTGCACGCTTCGACCGGTACGGCCGAGCCGGTGTCGCCGCTCTGCTTGTCAGAGACCGACATAGTGGCGCGGATGGCCCATGCCACCGTGGGCAGCGAGCGGGTCGATTGGCTGGGCCTGCGCGATGACTATGGCCGCATTCGCGATCTCATCGAGCAGACCATCGCAGGTTTCACCGATTTCAATGCCCGCATCCAGCAGCCGTGTGGCTTTCATCTGGACAACGCCGCGGCGCAACTGACGTGGAATACCACCAGCGGCAGCGCCGAGTTTCGTACCAGCACCCTGCCGCGCTCTGTGCTGCCGGAGTGTACCCGCCATGCTGAACAGATGAGCGATCAGCCGGTCTTGCTGCTGCAGAGCCTGCGTTCCCACGATCAGTACAACACGACTATCTACGGCATGGACGATCGCTATCGCGGCATCAAGGGCCAGCGCAATGTGGTGTTTATGAACGGGACGGATGCCCGCCGCCTCGGTTTTGCCGAAGGGGACAGGGTCGATATGGCGGCCATCTGCAACGATGGGCGCGAGCGGGTCGTGACCGGATTCAACGTGGTGATCTACGAGATCCCGCAGGGCAATATCGCGGCCTACTATCCCGAAACCAACCCGCTGGTGCCCATCGACAGTATCGGGGAGGGCTCGTTTACCCCCACCTCCAAGTCGATACCCGTGCTGGTAACCGCCTCTCGTCAGCAGGAAAATCTGCTGCTGAGCAAATGAGATAACGCTGCCGTGCCGGTTGCTGAGTGATCTTCAAGCAAAGAAAAAGCCCGTCATCGTGATGACGGGCTTTTTGCTGTTGGTACCCCGGAGATGCCGTTGCCGGTTTGGGCCCTTGAACCGTAGGTTCAAGGCGGGAATCGAATCTGACCGCAGGCTTCTCGGTCGTGCCGAGCATGCGCAATAGCCAGAAGGCCGATCCCCTGTTGGGTATGATTATCGGCTCGGGGACTTGAACCGGCTGACGCACATCCCAGGGAATTTTAAAACGTTGCGCGATTAGGGCTGCTGGCCCTGTTCGCTGGATTCGCCATACTGTCCGTGTTCGATCAGCGCCGCTTCTATGGTGCGTTGCAGCATCTTGATCCGCTTGTCCATGGTCTCAGAGTATTGGTGATTCTTCTCTTTTTCAAGGCAGAGCTCATGGCAAAAATTGAGTGCTGCCATCACCGCCAGCTGTTCGTTGCTGGAGACCTTGGAGCGCTGACGCAGCTCTATGAGTTTGTCAGTCAGCTGGTCGGCGGCCTGGCGCAGGGCGTCCTGCTGTCCCAAGGGACAGGATACCTTGTAGGGACGTCCCAAAATGACGATTTCTACGGCCTCTGTGCTCATGCCTTCCTCAATACGGCGGTGCTGATTTCCGCCTTTATCCACGTGGACAACTGGGCGGGACTATATAGCGCAGATGCAGAAGTTTCAAGGCCTTGCTGGCTCTGGAAGGGGGAGAATGCTAGGATCCTGACCATTAATTCTGCATATTTGCCTGAACTTTGAGCGGATCTTCGATGAGCAAAACGAACCCCCTGAAATACACGGCCGTGGCCGACCTGATGGAACAGCATGAGCTGATGGCAACGGCGGTGGAGGCCCATGGCGTGATCTGCGGTCTCGTCTGCGGTGGCGTGGCACTGGATGACAAGAGCTGGTTGCCGCCTTTCAACGATCTGGTCAACGACGGTTTCGGCCTGCCGGCCCCGGTGCGCCAGGTGATGACAGATCTCTATCACGAGATAGTCGAGAGCCTGATGGCCCAGAAGGGTGTCGAGCTGCTGCTGCCAAGCGACGAGGCGCCGCTCGACGAGCGCATCGATTCGCTGGTGGACTGGTCCCAGGCATTCCTGGCCGGTTTTGGTGTGGCGCAGCAGGAGCTGTCCAAAGCGTCTGAAGAGTTGCAGGAGATGATCCAGGACATCGCCAGCATCACCCAGGTTTCTGCCGAGTTCGATCAGGAAGATGATGAAAACGAAGCCTCCTTCCTGGTGCTCTACGAGCATGTGCGCCTGGGGGTCATGATGACCTTCGAAGAGTTTGGCAAACGCCCGGATACCCCGATCGCACCGCCGACCTTGCATTGATTGGCCCTTGCGATCGTCACTGCGACAGAAACAGCATAAAACAACGCAGAGCGCCCAGGTGGCGCTCTGCTTTTATCCGGCCGGGTTGCAGGTGTCGGCTTGCTGGTATAGTCCGGCAGGTTTTCGATTGCGTCATGGCCGCCCCCCGATTTTTGCCCGTGGCTTCGCATCCTGGCCCACTGCTTTGTGATAGCATGAGGCCACGTTTTAGCTTCCCCCTCTCATCTCATGTCTCAATCTGATCTGGTTCACGTCGATGTGGCTATCGTCGGCGGTGGAATGAGTGGCGCCGTGCTGGCGCTCTCCCTCGCAGCGCTACGAGGTGCTGATGGCAAGCCCCTGCAGATCCTGCTGCTGGAGGCGAGTGCCCCCGAGCTCACGCTTCACCCTGGCTTCGATGCCCGTGCCATAGCGCTCTCTGCAGGCACCTGCGAGGCGCTTGCCCGCCACGGACTCTGGCCTCGCTTCGCCCCTCACTGCTCCCCCATCACCCAGGTTCATGTCTCGGATCGGGGCCATTGTGGTCAGGCCAGACTGTCGGCGACGGAATATGGTTTGCCCGCGCTCGGTCAGGTGATTGAGCTATCGGCGGCAGGGATTGAGTTGCAACAGGCGATCGCAGCCTGCCCGCAGATCCGGATGCAGTGCCCGGCCATGCTGGCCAGGGTCGAGCCGCTGGAAGAGGGGGTGGATTTACTGCTGGCCAGCGGTGAGCGTTATCAGACCCGACTGCTGGTGGCGGCCGATGGCGGCAACTCCTTCGTGCGCCAGCACTTCAAGATGGTGGTGACCCGCCACGATTTTGAGCAGAGCGCCATCATAGCTACCGTCAAGACGGCGCAGGATCCTGCCGGTCGGGCGTTCGAGCGCTTCACCGAGGGGGGCCCGCTGGCCTTGTTGCCGATGCAGGAGGGGCTCTCCTCTCTGGTGTGGAGCGTCGGGCGGGATCAGGTGGATGAACTGATGGCGCTCGATGAAGCCGCGTTTCTCGCCCGGCTGCAACAGGCGTTTGGCTGGCGGCTGGGGCGCTTCGAGCGGGCCGGTCAGCGCCACGTTTATCCGTTGGTGCTAACGGCGGCTGACTATCCACTGGCCCAGCGCACCGTGCTGGTGGGCAATGCCGCTCACCTGCTGCACCCTATCGCAGGGCAGGGCTTCAACCTCGGCATGCGCGACCTTGACCTGCTCACCCAGGCGGTCGCTCGTGCGTTTGCAGTGGGGGAGGACATCGGCAGTTTCGGCGTGCTGAGCGGCTACTGGCAGCAACGCAAGGAGGATCAGGCCCAGACCATCTGGCTCACCTCCTCCCTGGCACAGCTCTTCTCCAATGGTCATGAGCCCCTGGTGGCGGGCCGCAACCTCTTGCTCTCCCTGATGGGGCGGCTGACTTGTCTCAAGGCGCCGCTGGCTTCCCGCACTCTGGGGTTTGTGGCCGACCTGTGCCGTAAATAAGGTGTGCCGCCCATAGGCGGCAGCAAACCGCGTATTGAACGGGGTCGATGCCAATGGGCGTCCCCTGCTGACCCTGTCGGTCAGCCACGAAAGGAACAGATGATGCAGATGCAAAACGTGGATGTGGTGATTGTGGGAGGTGGCATGGTGGGCCTGGGGCTCGCCGCCGCACTCAAGGAGAGCGGCCTCAAGATTGCCATCGTGGAGGGGCAGTTGCCCGAACCCCAGCTAGGCGAGGCACCGGACAACCGGGTCAGTGCCCTGAGTCTGGCCAGCCAGCGCATCTTGCAGCAGGTTGGCGCCTGGGCCGGTATCGAGGCGCGCCGCCTGCAGCCCTACGAGAAGATGCAGGTGTGGGAGCAAGACAGCTTCGGCCAGATTGGTTTTGATGCCGCCAGCCTGCGCCAGGCGGCGCTCGGCCACATAGTCGAGAATCGGGTCATCCAGCTGGCGCTGCTGGAGGCGATCCTCGGTGACAGTAACGGGGAGGCGAGCAACACGAGCAACATCAGCCTGCTGAGCCCCGCCCGGGCAGCCAGCCTGCAAAGTGGCGAGGCGGGGTCACTCCTGCTGCTGGATGATGGCCGCGCCCTGTCGGCCAAGCTGGTGGTGGCCGCCGATGGCGCCCACTCCTGGGTGCGCCGCCAGGCCGATATTCCGCTCACCAGCTGGGATTACGGCCACCATGCCTTGGTGGCGACGGTACGCTGTGCCGAGCCCCATGAGGCGGTGGCCCGCCAGATCTTCACCCCGGATGGCCCGCTCGCCTTCCTGCCCCTGTGGCAACCCGACCTCTGCTCCATCGTCTGGTCCGTGCCCGCCACCCGGGCCGAGGCGCTGTGCGCCTGCGATGATGAACAGTTCAACCGCCAACTCACCACCGCCTTCGATGGGCGGCTGGGATTGTGCAAGGTGGAAGGGGCGCGCAGCGCCATCCCGCTCACCGCCCGCTATGCCCGCGACTTCGCCCGCGAGCGGCTGGTACTGGTGGGGGATGCGGCCCATACCATACATCCGCTGGCGGGGCAGGGGGTCAACCTCGGCCTGCTGGATGCGGCTGCGCTGGCCGAGCAGATAATGCAGAGCCAGCGTGCTGGCATTGATATCGGTCTGCTGGCCAACCTGCGCGGCTACGAGCGCTGGCGCAAGAGCGAGGCGGCCCGCATGCTGGCGGCGATGGAAGGGCTCAAGCGACTGTTCAGCGGGGCCAACCCCCTCAAGAAGCTGGTACGCGGGGTGGGATTGTGCGCCTTCGATGCGCTGGCGCCACTCAAGCAGGGGGTGATCCGGGCGGCCATGGGGCTCGATGGCGAACTGCCCGCGCTGGCCAAAGGTGAAAAAATCTAATACTACTCAGGTTTTTTTACAAAAAAACTAATGTGATGAGGCTGATGACCCATTTTGGGCATCAGCCTTTAATCTGGGTGGTGGGCGAAACGTTTTTCTTCAAATTGTGACGAAACGGTAAAAATCAAAATTTAATCTCGTGTGAGTCGCTATTCGACTGTTTTTATCACTGTTTTTACCTTAGTGTCTGGGGTCTGTTTACTGGCGGTGGATTAGTTTTTTTTGAGCGGCGCGCTCGCCCTCTTGTCATATAATCCGCTGCGTTCAAGGAATCACTCTTGCCCCATGGGGCTGGAACGAGCACAGACTCCGACTGTCTCTTCTCTTTCTGTTGCACAGGCGATTGACCGTACTGTTGGCTGTCAGAGGAAGGCGGATTGCGAGTGTTGTCGCGAACGCTTAAGGAAACACAGCGATGATCCAGACTACAGTACTGCATCCCAAGCACCTGGAAGCCGGCGCCAAAATGGTGGACTTCCACGGTTGGGAAATGCCCATCAACTACGGCTCCCAGCTGGAAGAGCACCATGCGGTGCGCACCGATGCCGGCATGTTCGACGTCTCCCACATGACCATAGTCGACTTGACCGGTGAACGGGTCAAAGCCTTCCTGCAACACCTGCTGGCCAACGACGTGGCCAAACTCACAGTCCCGGGCAAGGCCCTCTACAGCGGCATGCTCAACCCCGATGGCGGCGTCATCGATGACCTCATTACCTATTATCTGACCGATACCTTCTACCGTCTGGTGGTGAACTCCGCCACTCGCGAGAAGGATCTGACCTGGATCCGCCACCACGCCATCGACTTTGCCGTGAACGTGACCGAACGCCCCGAGCTCGCCATGATCGCGGTGCAGGGCCCCAACGCCAAGGCCAAGGCGGCCAAGGTGTTCACCCCTGAGCAGAACGCGGCAGTGGAAGGCATGAAGCCCTTCTTCGGCGTGCAGGCAGGGGATCTCTTTATCGCCACCACCGGCTACACAGGTGAAGACGGTTATGAAATCGTGGTGCCGCAAGAGAAGGCGTGCGACCTGTGGCAGGCGCTGCTGGATAACGGCGTGGCCCCTTGCGGGCTGGGAGCGCGGGATACCCTGCGTCTCGAAGCCGGCATGAACCTCTACAGCCAGGATATGGACGAAAGCATCAGCCCGCTCGCCGCCAACATGGCCTGGACCCTGGCCTTCGAGCCGGCCTCCCGCCAGTTTATCGGTCGCGCCGCGCTGGAAGCACAAAAAGCGGCGGGTACCCAGCCCAAGCAGGTCGGTCTGGTGATGGAAGAAAAGGGCGTACTGCGTGCCGGCATGCCAGTCACCTTCACCACCGCCAGCGGCGAGAAACGGGAAGGTGTGATCACCTCCGGCTCTTTCTCGCCGACCCTGGGCTACAGTATTGCCCTGGCGCGGGTGCCCCGCGATATCGGCGAGCAGGCCGAGGTGGAGATCCGCAAGAAGCTGGTCACCGTCAAAGTCACCAAGCCCGCTTTCGTGCGCAACGGCCAGAAACTGGTGTAACAACCCCATTGCGGCGAAGGGGATCGCCTTCGCCAGTACCCCTTGTACCCCCTCCAGGTACAAGTGATCCAAGTGAATAAGGAAGCACAAATGAGCCATATCCCGAGCGAACTGAAATATGCCACCTCCCACGAGTGGATCCGTGTTGAAGCCAACGGCGAGGCCGTGGTCGGTATCACAGAGCACGCCCAGGATCTGCTGGGAGACATGGTATTTGTCGACCTGCCGGAAGTGGGCAAGCAAATTGGTGCCGGTGATGACTGCGCCGTGGCCGAGTCGGTCAAGGCCGCCTCTGACATCTACAGCCCGGTGAGTGGCGAGATTGTTGCCATCAACGAAGAGCTGGAAGGCAGCCCTGAGCTGGTCAACTCAGACCCCTACGGCGCTGGCTGGCTGTTCCGCATCAAGCTGGACGATGCGGGTGAGCTCGCCAACCTGCTGGATGCCGAAGGCTACCAGAACCTGGTGGACGAAGAGTAATGCCCCCGGGCCCTGCCAACACGGCAGGGCCCGTTTGTATGTCTGCCAGCCGGACCCGTACCGGCCGGCATCAGGGTGAAGTCGCCCACGCCCGCCGCTTGCAGGTATTGCCTGCCATCGGGCCAGTCTGTTTGTGCGCTAGGTTATGCGTAACAAGGTGACCCCCTGTCGATGCTGTCGCAGCATCCGGTACCGCACTGTGCACACTGCCTGCGGTATTCAGAACATGAGTGGAGTCGGTATCAGCCGGCTATCAGGAACATCAGGTCTTGGTTACCAGGACTTATTACCAGGAATAGGGAAATGACCCAGTCACTGTTTGAACTCGAACAAAAAACCGATTTCATCCGCCGCCACATAGGCCCGGGTGAGGAAGAGCTGCGTGTGCTGCTGGCCGAGGTGGGCGCCGAGAGTCTGGATGATCTGATTGAGCAGACGGTCCCCGCCGCCATTCGCCGTCCGGGCCCGCTTGGCATTGGTGCCTCCATGACCGAAGTGGAAGCCCTAGCCAAGCTCAAGGGCTACGCCGCCCAGAACAAGATCGCCAAGAGCTACATCGGCATGGGTTATCACGATACCCATGTGCCCCATGTCATCTTGCGCAACGTGCTGGAAAACCCGGGCTGGTATACCGCCTACACCCCGTATCAGCCGGAGTTGGCTCAGGGCCGCCTCGAAGCCCTGCTCAACTTCCAGCAACTCACGCTGGACTTGACCGGCATGGATCTCGCCAGCGCCTCCCTGCTGGATGAAGCCACTGCCGCTGCCGAAGCCATGGCGCTGGCCAAGCGGATGGCCAAGTCCAAGTCTCATCTCTTCTTCGTGGCCGATGACGTGCATCCCCAGGTGATCGACGTGGTCAAGGAGCGCGCCGTGCACTTTGGCTTCGACGTGGCCGTCGGCCCTGCCAGCGATGCAGTGAGCGAAGAGGTGTTCGGTGCCCTGTTCCAGTACCCCACCACCACAGGTGAGGTGAAAGATCTGCGTGCCCTGATTGCTGCGGTACAGGCCCAGAAAGGGCTGGCTTGCGTTAGCGCCGATCTGCTCTCCCTGCTGCTGCTCAAATCCCCGGGTGAGCTGGGCGCCGATGTGGTGTTGGGCTCCGCCCAGCGCTTTGGCGTGCCCATGGGGTACGGTGGCCCCCACGCCGCCTTCTTCGCCACCCGTGATGCCTACAAGCGTTCCATGCCGGGCCGCATTATCGGCGTTTCCAAGGACGCCCGCGGCAAGAGTGCCCTGCGCATGGCGATGCAGACCCGCGAGCAGCATATCCGCCGCGAGAAGGCCAACTCCAACATCTGTACCGCTCAGGTGCTGCTGGCCAACATGGCGAGCTTCTACGCCGTCTACCACGGCCCCGTGGGGCTGAAAACCATCGCCTCCCGCGTGCACCGTCTCACCAGCATCCTGGCGCTGGGGCTTACCACCAAGGGCGTGGCCCTCAAACACGCCAGCTGGTTCGATACGCTCACAGTGCTGACCGCCGACAAGGCGGCACTGATCGCCAAAGCCGAAGGGCTTGGTATCAACCTGCGCGCCGATCTGGATGGTGCCGTAGGCGTATCTCTCTCCGAGACCACCACCCGCGCCGATGTGGCCGAACTGTTCGATCTCTTCCTCGGCAAGAGCCACGGCCTGGACGTGGAGGCACTCGACAAAGCGGCCCAGACCCATCAGGGCATTCCGCAGGATCTGCTGCGCACCGACGCCGTGCTGACCCACGAGGTGTTCAACAAGTACCACTCAGAGACCGAGATGCTGCGTTACATCCACCGTCTCGAAGCAAAAGATCTGGCGCTCAACTACGCCATGATTTCCTTGGGTTCTTGCACCATGAAGCTCAACGCCACCGCCGAGATGATCCCGGTGACCTGGCCCGAGTTCGGCAAGCTGCACCCGTTCGCGCCGCTGGCCCAGGCCAAGGGTTACCAGCTGCTGCTGGCCGACCTCGAAGACTGGCTGGTGAAGGTGACAGGTTACGATGCGGTCTGCATGCAGCCCAACTCAGGTGCCCAGGGTGAGTACGCAGGCTTGCTCGCCATCAAGAAGTACCACGAGTCCCGTGGCGACGGTCATCGTGACATCTGCCTGATCCCTGCCTCTGCCCACGGCACCAACCCGGCCTCCGCCCAGATGGCGGGGCTGCGAGTCATAGTCACCGCCTGTGACAAGTCCGGCAACGTGGATCTCGACGACCTGCGCGCCAAGGCCGCCGAGGCGGGGGAGAAGCTTAGCTGTCTGATGGTGACCTACCCCTCCACCCACGGGGTTTACGAGGAGACCATCAAGGAGGTGTGCGACATCGTTCACCAGCACGGTGGTCAGGTCTACCTCGACGGTGCCAACATGAACGCCCAGGTGGGCCTCACTGCGCCGGGCTTTATCGGCGCGGACGTCTCCCACCTCAACCTGCACAAGACCTTCGCCATCCCTCACGGCGGTGGCGGTCCGGGCATGGGCCCCATCGGGGTGAAGAAACACCTGGCACCCTTCGTGGCCGGCCACGCCGTGGTCAAGACCGACAAGGAGAGCCGCAACAACGGTGCCGTGTCGGCTGCTCCGTTCGGCTCTGCCAGCATATTGCCCATCAGCTGGATGTATATCGCCATGCTGGGTGACGAGGGGCTGAAGAAATCCACTCAGGTGGCCATCCTCAACGCCAACTATCTGGCCAAGAAGCTGGGGGAATCCTTCCCCGTGCTCTATTCCGGGCGCAACGGCCGGGTGGCCCACGAGTGCATTCTGGATATCCGTCCGCTGAAAGAGGCGTCCGGCATCAGCGAGATGGACGTGGCCAAGCGGCTGATGGACTACGGCTTCCACGCGCCGACCATGAGCTTCCCGGTGGCGGGCACCCTGATGGTCGAGCCGACCGAATCCGAATCCAAGCGCGAGCTGGATCGCTTCGTCGAGGCGATGACCGCCATCCGTACCGAGATTGCCAAGGTGCAGGACGGTCACTGGAGCCTGACCGACAACCCGCTGGTCAACGCGCCCCACACCCAGGATGACGTGATGGACGAGCAGTGGGCTCGTGGCTACAGCCGCGCCGAGGCGGTCTTCCCGTCCGACGCCGTGCGCGCAGCCAAACTCTGGCCGTCAGTGAATCGCATCGACGATGTCTACGGCGATCGCAACCTGTTCTGCTCCTGCATCCCCACCGAGGATTACGCCAAGTAATCGTGGTGCAGAGTGAATGAGGGTTAGCTACCCGATAAAACCAAGGCCATCCCAGCGGGTGGCCTTGTTGTTTGTGGCGCATGTCTGACATGACATCACGCCGGAGTCTTCCCAGCCTCGGGCTGCGTCAGGACCTGGCCGGTGCGAGCAGCGCCAGGGCTTTGGCCAGGGTATCGACGGACGCCTGATGCTTGCCTGCCTTGTGCAGGGTTTCCCCTTCGGCGCGCAGCCTTTTCACCTCGGCCAGTTGCTCTGCACTGAGGGCTGGGCCTTTGGCGAGGGCGTCATCGATGCTCTTCATGTCTGCAGGGCAGTGAAAGGCGAGGGCGTTGCCGGCAAAGAGCAGGCCGATCATCAACAGTTTGGTTTTCATGTTTGTTACCTCAAGGAGGGGGCTCATCAAGGATAGCGCGCCCCTTGCAGGGCCGGTTGGGTTGATGTGGGCAGGAAGCAAGCGGTACCATGACTGTTTAGCTCATTAATGAGCCACACAGGGAGACCCAATGTCACTCACAAGGTTGCTGTCACCCTTGGCCAGTCTGGTGATTTTTATCCTGGGCCACGGCATGTTCAATACCCTGCTGACGGTGCGCCTCTCGGCCGAGCAGGTGTCGGTGCAAGCCATAGGCCTGGTGTCGGCTGCCTATTTTGGCGGTCTGGTGCTGGGCGCTTTCGTCAATGCGCGCCTCATTATCCGGGTGGGTCATATCCGGGCCTATGCGGCCTACGCCTCCCTGCTCTGTTTTCTGTTCCTGCTGCACGGCATGGTAGTGGAACCCGTCAGCTGGGCGGCGCTGCGGCTGGTGGGGGGCTTTGCCACCGGCGGTCTGTTCGTGGTGCTGGAGTCCTGGATGCTGGTCTCTAGTTCCCCGGCCAACCGGGGGCGGCTGATGTCGCTCTACATGATATTGCTCTACGGCTCACTGGCCATGGGCCAGTTGCTGCTCAAGTGGGTGGATCCCATGGTGCTGACACCGTTTGCCCTGTGTGCCATGGCGGCCACCCTGTCGGTGGTGCCGCTTGCGCTCTCCCGGGTGGCCACACCGGCCATGGTGGCGCCGCAACCGGTCGGGGTGATCGAGCTGGTGCGGCTCACCCCGGCGGGCATGGGTAGCAGTTTCACCTCAGGTCTTATCCTCGGTGCCATCTACGGTCTGTTGCCACTTTATTTTACCGACAGCGGGGCTTCGCTTTCGCGGGTGGCGGACATGATGGCGCTGGTGATCCTGGGAGGCATGTGCCTGCAGTATCCCATTGGCCGTATCTCTGATCGCTATGACCGGCGGCTGGTGATCCTGCTGCTCAGTGCCGTGCTGACCCTGCTTGCTTTGCTGATGGTGTTGTTGCCCGAGGATTGGCGCGAGCCGATCGCCGGCGTCCTGGTGTTCTTGCTGGGGGGGATGGCGTTCTCCATTTATCCCCTGAGTCTGAGCCATGCCTGCGATGAGCTGCGCCCGGATCAGGTGTTGGGGGCCAATCAGGGGTTGCTGCTCGCCTACAGTTTGGGCGCCATGATAGGGCCATTGCTGGCGCCTTTTGTCATGATGCAGTTCGGGCCACAGGGGCTGTTTGTCTACTTTGCCCTGTGCGGCGCCCTGCTGACGGCGTATCTGGGCTGGCGCAAGCGGCAGCGGGCACCCATTCCACTGGCCGAGCATCAGGTGTTCATGCCGGTACCGCCCAATACTCCCATGACAGCGGAGCTGGAGCCGAGAACGGATCTGGAAGGGGAAGCTGTGCCGGCGACCTTTGCCACGCCCGAGGCGGAGGATGTGAAGACCAACTAGCGCTTGGTGAATAACACGGATAAAAAAGCCGACTCCAGGGAGTCGGCTTTTTACTGGCACGAGGGCCGTTATCAGGCGGTCACGGCATCGGCCTTGGCGGATGTTTCTGCCGCTTCCGGCGCCGCATTGCGGATGAGGTAATCAAATGCCCCCAGCGCTGCGGTTGCACCAGCTCCCATGGAGATGATGATCTGCTTGAACGGCACTGTAGTGGCGTCACCGGCAGCATAGACACCAGGCAGGGAAGTGGCGCCCTTGGTGTCGATCTCGATCTCGCCGAAGCGGGTCAGTGCCACCTCGCTCCCCTTGAGGAACTCGGTGTTCGGCACCAGTCCGATCTGGACGAAGATGCCAGCCACCGCCAGGTGCTTGATTTCACCCGTGGTGCGATCTTCATAATCCATCCCCACCACCTTGCTGCCATCACCGATCACTTCGGTGGTGCGGGCGCTCATGATGATGTCGATGTTGCCCATGGAGCGGGCTTTCTTCTGCAGCACTTCGTCGGCGCGCAGGGTATCGGCAAATTCGACCACTGTGACGTGCTCGACGATGCCGGCGAGATCGATGGCTGCTTCGATACCGGAGTTACCACCACCTATCACTGCCACGCGCTTGCCCTTGAAGAAGGGACCGTCGCAGTGGGGGCAGTAGGCCACGCCCTTGGTGCGGTACTCGAGTTCGCCCGGCACGTTCAGGTCACGCCAGCGGGCACCGGTCGCCAGGATCACGGCGCGACTCTTGAGGGTGGCACCAGAGGCCAGCTCTACATTCACATAGCCGTCCTTGCTGATGGCGGCGGCACGCTGCTCGGTGATCACTTCCACACCGTACTGCTTGACGTGCTGCTCCAGGCTGGCGGCCAGCTTGGGACCTTCGGTGTAGGGCACGGAGATGAAGTTCTCGATCCCGACCGTGTCCATCACCTGACCACCAAAACGCTCTGCGACGATGGCGGTACGAATGCCTTTACGGGCGGCATAGATGGCTGCTGCGGCACCAGCCGGGCCACCACCCACTACCAGCACGTCATAGGGGGCTTTTTCGCTCAGTTCGGCGGCCTTGCGATCGGCCGCACCGGTATCGAGCTTGGCAATGATCTCTTCCAGCGAGATACGGCCCTGGCTGAACGGCTGACCGTTCATGTAGACGTTCGGCACCGCCATGATCTGGCGCTCGTTCACTTCGTCCTGGAACAGGGCTCCGTCGATCATGGTGTGGGTGATACCGGGATTCAGGGTCGCCATCAGGTTCAGCGCCTGTACCACGTCCGGGCAATTGTGGCAGGAGAGGGAGATATAGGTCTCGAAGTGAAACTCGCCCTTCAGCTGCTTGATCTGCTCCAGTACGGCCGGATCTGTCTTGGAAGGGTGGCCGCCGCTTTGCAGCAAGGCGAGCACCAGAGAGGTAAATTCATGACCCATGGGGATGCCGGCAAAATGAACGCGCGGGGCTTGGCCCTGTGGTGCAACGCTCATTGAAGGCTTGCGGGCATTACTGCCATCAGTCATGGCAATTTTTGGGGACATCTCGCTGATCTCGCGGGCCAATGCCAGCAGTTCTGCGGATTTGTCACTGTCGTTGCCGGACACGCTGATCTCGATGGGATTGACGATGTACTGCAGATAGGTGTTCAGCTGTTGTTTGAGGTTGGTATCCAACATCTTCGAATTCCTTCTTAATGATTGCGGGTCGGCGATGACTGGCCTGATGCTCCAAGAGGAGGCCAGAAAGCAGACCGGCCCTTGAATGGGCCGGTCTTGGAAGCGGGAGGCTTAGATTTTGCCTACCAGATCCAGGGACGGGGCCAGGGTGGCGTCGCCTTCTTTCCACTTGGCTGGGCACACTTCACCCGGGTGGGAAGCTACGTACTGAGCGGCTTTGACTTTGCGCAGCAGTTCCAGCGCGTCACGACCGATGCCGCCAGCGTTGATTTCAACGATCTGGATGATGCCTTGCGGGTCGATAACGAAGGTGCCACGGTCAGCCAGGCCAGCTTCTTCGATCATGACGCCGAAGTTGCGGGTGATGGCGCCGGTCGGGTCACCAATCATCGGATACTGGATCTTCTGGATGGTGTCGGAAGTGTCGTGCCACGCCTTGTGAGTGAAGTGGGTGTCGGTGGAGACGGAGTAGATCTCGACGCCCAGCTTCTGGAATTCAGCGTAGTTGTCAGCCAGGTCACCCAGCTCGGTCGGGCAAACGAAGGTGAAGTCAGCCGGGTAGAAGAACACCACGGACCACTTGCCTTTCAGGTCTGCGTCAGACACCTGAACGAACTTGCCATTGTGGTAGGCGGTGGCGTTGAACGGCTTGATTTCAGTGTTGATATAGGTAGACATGTATTAGCTCCTTGGTGATGTACATATGCCTGTCTGGTATTGAAGAGTCTGTCCGGACCAGGCGTTTAACGTTCGATGGATTCATCATAGGGGCTTTTCTTAATCGATTAAAGCCGCAAAATTGAATCACTTCAATCTATCTATTAGATAACCAATCGCTGCTGTACCTAACATGAATATCTCTGGCGTACAGAGGTAACCCCTTGTCGAGATTCAACATCTGTGCGGCACATCGGCTTTTCAAGGTCAGAATGGCTATTTGTATTGTGAGGCGGCAGGACGGTGTAGTGGCGTGCTACGCAATGGGAGCAGGAAGGGCAAGGCCGGGCAGGATAGTGCAGATAAAAAAATCCCGGCGTTGTCGCTATGACAAGGCCGGGTCATCAAACAAGGAATGGCTATATAAACAAAAGCTTTACAGCAAAGACTAACTACGGGGTGTGCAAACTTGCATACATATGAGAGGAAGAGGCTGGGTGCACAATCCCTCGTCTCCCCCTCGGCAACTATTGCATGGGGGAGATAATAGTGTGATGCAGATCACAAAGCAAGGTAGTGATGTAAATTTTCAATCAAAATGAAAGTATTTCAGCTTTAATGTCGATTTAATATGCCGAAAACGCTTTTATTGTAATTTTATTACATTATTTTTAGATCAGAAGTCGCTGGGTGGCTCCTGTTCCTCCATCAGTTCGAGCAAGTTGATGGCGACCGCAATGAAATCCGACTCTGTCACTATGCCGATCAGCTTGCGCCCCTTGAGAACCGGCAGGCAGCCATATTTGTGGCGCTGCAGGTAGAGGGCTGCCTCCTTGATGCCGGCGTGGGGATCCACGCTCGCCACCTGGCGGGTCATGATCTCGTCGAGCTGGACACTGTCGGTGAATTCCGCCTCCCGCTCCGGGTTGATGAGCAGCAGTTTGGACTCGCGGGTGGCCAGGATGTCGGTGAGGGTGACCAGACCCAGCAGATGATGGTGTTCGTCGACGATGGGAATATGGCGGATCCGCTCCTGCTGCATC
The DNA here is from genome assembly GCF_029237345.1 of Aeromonas sp. 2HA2. NCBI lineage: Bacteria > Pseudomonadati > Pseudomonadota > Gammaproteobacteria > Aeromonadales > Aeromonadaceae > Aeromonas > Aeromonas sp. 2HA2. The sequence continues at coordinate 231,159 of NZ_JAACGB010000005.1, forward strand.
AGATCCATCGCCTGCTTGACGCTGTTTTCCTGACCCAGAGTGAAGGGATGTTCTGTCATGATCTCGGATAAGGTCATCATGGTGGGCCTCCTTGTGTATCTGCTTTCACCCTAGCCCAGCCCCCGCAGGCAAAACATGATCAGGGTCAATACAGATCATTAAAGAATCATTAACCGGATGGATGTCGCAATATTGCTCGCTATCCCTTGTCTCTCTTGGGTTTTTGGTCTTTTGGGTTGCCTTGGAAGAGGGGGATAACTAGACTAGCCGCCGATTCCCCCGAGGTGAAAGATGCAAGTATCCGATTTTCATTTTGATCTGCCAGACGAGCTGATTGCCCGCTATCCGATGGCAGAGCGCACCGCCAGCCGCCTGTTGCAGCTCGATGGTCAAAGCGGCGCCCTGCGCCATGGTCAATTTGTGGATGTGCTGGACCAGCTCAACCCCGGCGATCTGCTGGTATTCAACAACACCCGTGTCATTCCGGCGCGCATGTTTGGCCAGAAGGCCAGCGGCGGCAAGCTGGAGGTGCTGGTGGAGCGCATCCTGGACGAGCACAGCGTGCTGGCACATGTGCGGGCCTCCAAGGCGCCCAAGCCCGGTACCCGCCTCATCCTGGATGGCGGCCCCGATGGTGAAAAGGTCGATGCCGAGATGCGTGCCCGCCACGATGCCCTGTTCGAGATCCACTTTCTCGACCCGCGCCCCGTGCTGGAGATTCTGGAAGCCATAGGCCATATGCCGTTGCCCCCCTATATCGACCGTCCCGATGAGGACGCCGACAAGGAGCGCTACCAGACCGTTTACAATCAGAAGCCGGGCGCCGTGGCGGCGCCGACCGCCGGCCTGCATTTCGATGAGCTGCTGCTGGCAAAGATCCGCGCCAAAGGGGTTGAAACGGCCTTCGTCACCCTGCATGTAGGGGCGGGGACCTTCCAGCCGGTGCGGGTGGACAAGATTGAAGATCACCACATGCACTCCGAATACGCCGAAGTGCCGCAGGAGGTGGTGGATGCCATAGCCGCAACTCGCGCCCGGGGTGGCCGGGTGATTGCGGTGGGCACCACCTCGGTACGCTCCCTGGAGAGCGCAGCCAAGGCAAGTCTGGCCCAGGGCAAGCCGCTGGCGCCCTTTTTCAGCGACACCGACATCTTCATCTTCCCCGGCTACCAGTTTCAGGTAGTCGATGCCATGGTCACCAACTTCCATCTGCCGGAGTCGACCCTGATCATGCTGGTCAGCGCCTTCGCCGGGTACGATCACGTGATGGCGGCCTATCAGGCGGCCGTGGCCGAGCAGTACCGTTTCTTCAGCTACGGGGACGCCATGTTCGTCACCCGTCGCCGGGCAGTGGCATAAGCCTCGCCCTTTATACCGGGCCTTCGGGCTCTCTATTGTCAGACTGTTTCTCTGACGCAACGAGGTAGCAATGAAATTTGAACTGAAAACCACCGACGGCCGTGCCCGTCGCGGTCAACTGGTCTTCGAACGTGGCACTGTGCAGACTCCCGCCTTCATGCCGGTCGGTACCTATGGCACCGTCAAGGGGATGACCCCGGAAGAAGTACGCGAGACCGGCGCCGAGATCCTGCTTGGCAACACCTTCCACCTCTGGCTGCGGCCGGGGCAGGAAGTGATGCGTGCCCACGGCGATCTGCATGACTTCATGAACTGGCAGGGCCCGATCCTGACCGACTCGGGTGGTTTCCAGGTGTTCAGCCTGGGGCATATTCGCAAGATCACCGAAGCGGGCGTGCACTTCCGTCACCCCATCAACGGCGAGAAGATCTTCCTGGACCCCGAGAAATCCATGGAGATCCAGTACGATCTGGGTTCCGATATCGTGATGATCTTCGACGAGTGCACCCCGTACCCGGCCACTTACGAAGAAGCGCGCAAGTCCATGGAGATGTCCCTGCGCTGGGGCAAGCGCTCCCGCGACAAGTTTGATGCTTTGGGCAACAAGAACGCCCTGTTCGGTATCATTCAGGGTTCCGTGTATGAAGAGTTGCGGGATGTGTCCCTCAACGGCCTGCTGGAGATCGGCTTCGACGGTTATGCGGTTGGCGGTCTGGCGGTGGGTGAGCCCAAGGAAGACATGCACAGGATCCTAGAGCACGTCTGCCCGAAAATTCCGGCTGACAAGCCGCGCTACCTGATGGGCGTGGGCAAACCGGAAGATCTGGTGGAAGGGGTGCGCCGTGGAGTCGACATGTTCGACTGTGTGATGCCGACCCGCAATGCCCGCAACGGTCACCTGTTCACCACGGATGGGGTGGTCAAGATCCGCAACGCCAAGTATCGCAGCGACACCAGTACCCTGGATGCGGACTGCGATTGCTACACCTGCAAGAACTACACCCGCAGCTATCTGTATCATCTGGACAAGTGCAACGAGATCCTCGGTGCCCGTCTGAACACCATTCACAACCTGCGTTATTACCAGCGTGTGATGCAGGGTTTGCGGGACGCGATCGAGCAGGGTAAATTAGACGACTTTGTAACTGAGTTTTACCGTCGGCAAGGGAAGCCTGTGCCTCCGTTAGCTGAAAATGACGTGAAATAACAACGACATATAAGTTAGTTATCAAATCTACATCAAATAAGAGGTTGTTAAATGAGCATTATCTCCAAGGCGTATGCAGAAGGCGCAGTTCCGGGTGCACAGGGTGGTGGTATGGAAATGATCATCATGCTGGCCGTGTTCGGTCTTATTTTCTACTTCATGATCTATCGTCCCCAGGCCAAGCGCGCCAAGGATCACCGCAACCTGATGAGCTCCCTGGCCAAGGGTGATGAAGTACTCACCTCAGGTGGCCTGGTTGGCAAGATCGCCAAAGTGTCCGCCGATAGCGAATATATTGTGCTGTCCCTGAACGATCAGACCCAGGTCACAATCAAGCGTGACTTCGTCTCTGCCGTACTGCCCAAGGGTTCTATCCAGTCCCTTTAATCTCCTGAGGAGCACAGCGTGTTAAATCGCTATCCGCTGTGGAAATACCTGATGGTGGTCTTCGTGATCGCCATCGGTTTTCTATATGCAGCCCCCAATCTTTACGGCGAAGACCCTGCCTTGCAGATTTCTGCCAGCCGTGGTGCCGAAGTCAAGTTAGAGACGCTTGATCAAGTGAAGGAGACGCTCGAGGCGGCTCAGATCCCGGTCAAACATGCTGCGTTCGAGCACGGCTTCATTCTGATCCGCTTCAAGAACACTGAAGATCAGCTCAAGGCGCGTGATGTCGTTGCCAGCAAGCTTGGCGATAATTTCATTACTGCCCTTAACCTGGCACCTTCTACCCCCGCCTGGCTTGAAGCCATCGGTGCGGCCCCCCTGAAGCTGGGTCTTGACCTGCGTGGCGGTGTGCACTTTCTGATGGAAGTGGACATGGCGGAAGCACTGACCAAGCAGCAAGAGCAGATGGTGCAGGATTTTCGCACCGAGCTGCGTACCCAGAAGATCCGTTACTCCGGCGTACGTCGGGTCGGTGATCAGGTACAGGTTCTGTTCCGTGATGAAGCGGATCAAGCCAAGGCTGTGTCTCACCTGCGTCGCCAGAATCCGGATTTGACCTTCACCACAGAGCAGAAGGGGGATGAGTTCATCCTGCTGGCTGGTTTGAGTGAAGCCAAAATCAAGGAAGTGAAAAAGTACGCACTCGAGCAGAACATCACCATCATCCGCAATCGGGTGAATGAACTGGGGGTGGCTGAGCCGCTGGTACAACAGCAAGGTGCCGAGCGCATCGTGGTGGAACTACCCGGTATTCAGGATACGGCCCGTGCCAAGGAGATCCTGGGTGCGACCGCGACCCTGGAATTCCACATGGTCGATGAAACGGCCGATATTCAGGCTGCTGCCGATGGTCGTGTACCGCCGAGTTCCAAGGTGTACAACGACCGCAACGGTCGCCCCGTTGTGCTGCAAAAGCGGGTGATCCTGACCGGTGACCACATAGTGGGTGCCCAGTCTGGTTTCGATGAGTACAGCCGTCCCCAGGTCAATATCAAGCTTGATGGCCAGGGTGGCAACAAGATGGCGAACTTTACCAAGGACAACGTCGGTAAAGGCATGGCGACCGTCTTCATCGAATACAAGCCTGTGGGCCAACCCGGTCCGGATGGCAAGCGCAAGTTCCGCAAGCAGGAAGAGGTGATCAACGTCGCCACTATCCAGTCGCGCCTTGGCAGCCAGTTCCGCATCACGGGTATCGACAACGCCAACGAAGCCCATAACCTGGCGCTGCTGTTGCGTGCCGGTGCCCTGATCGCACCCATCCAGATCGTTGAAGAGCGCACCATAGGCCCAAGCCTGGGTCAGCAAAACATCGATAACGGTATGGAAGCCATCGGCTGGGCCATGCTGGTGATAGTGCTGTTCATGGGCATCTACTACCGCACCTTCGGCTGGGTGGCCAACCTGGCGCTGGTATTCAACCTGGTATTGATTGTCGGCATCATGTCGATGATCCCGGGGGCCACCATGACACTGCCGGGTATTGCCGGTATCGTCTTGACGCTCGGTATGGCGGTGGATGCCAACGTGCTGATCTTCGAGCGTATCCGGGAAGAGATCCGCAATGGTCGCGGTGTGCAGCAGGCCATTCATATGGGCTTTGATCGCGCATTTTCGACCATCGCTGACTCCAACGTTACCTCGCTCATCACCTGTGTGATCCTGTTCGGTATCGGTACCGGTGCCATCAAGGGCTTTGCCTTGACCCTGGGTATTGGTCTGACGGCTTCCATGTTTACTGCCATCACGGTTTCCCGCGCCATTATCAATCTGGGCTGGGGTGGACGGCGTATCGACAAGCTGCCGATCTAAGGAAGAGACATGTTTCAGATTCTACATTTTGAAAAACCTATCCCGTTTATGCGCTATGCCAAGCCGGGTGTGGTCTTCTCTACCCTGCTGATGGTGATCTCCCTGTTCTTCCTGTTCGATCGGGGCCTGAACTGGGGTCTGGACTTTACCGGCGGTACCACCATAGAGGTGGGATTCCAGCAGTCGGTGAGCCTGGACAAGATCCACGAGGTGCTGGATGAGCAAAAGATTGAAGGGGCGACCCTGCAACACTTCGGCTCCAGCCGCGATGTGCTGGTGCGCATGACCCCAGAAGAGGGGGTCAAGGTGGAACAGCAGGGCAACGAAGTGCTGGCGGCAGCCAGGCAGATCGATCCTGATGCCGTGCTCAAGCGTGTCGAGTTCGTCGGCCCCTCAGTGGGTGATGAACTGGCCACCGATGGCGCCTTGGCCATGCTCGCCTCCATCCTCTGCATCATGGCGTATGTGGCGGTGCGCTTCGAGTGGCGTCTGGCGTTGGGGGGGATTGTTTCTCTGGTGCACGACGTTGTCATCACCCTGGGCGTGTTTGCCTACTTCCAGTACGAGTTCGACTTGACCGTGCTGGCGGCGCTGATGACCCTGGTGGGTTACTCCTTGAATGACACCATAGTGGTGTTCGACCGGCTGCGGGAGAATTTTCGCAAGGTGCGCAAGGGGGATACCGAGTACATCCTGGATCTCTCCATGACCGAGACCCTGAGTCGGACCATCATTACCTCGGGTCTGACCTTCGTGGTGGTGTTGGCACTGCTGCTCAAGGGCGGTGCCCTGATCCACGGATTTGCGGTGGCCATGGTGATAGGTGTTGCTTTCGGTACCTACTCCTCCATCTATGTGGCGAGTGCCTTCGCCATGTTCCTCGGGGTCAAGCGGGAGCACATGCTGCCGACCCTGGTGGAAAAAGAGGGCGCGGATCAGCAAGAGATCCTGCCGTAATCGACAAGGGCGCCGTGAGGCGCCCTTTCTCTTATGGGGCGGGTGAGTCATTATGCTCCCCGATGACCCATCTTCCATTACCTAAGGCAAGGAGCAAGCCATGCAACACAATCCCCGTTTTCTGGCCCTGGTCGAGGCCATTCGTCCTCAGGTGCAAGAGACTGACGTGCACCAGATCAAACGTTGGCAGGATGAGGGGCGTGCTTTTCACCTGATCGACGTGCGGGAAGAGAGCGAGTGGGCCAGAGGTCACCTGCCAGGGGCGGCCTACCTTGGTCGCGGCGTGATTGAACGCGACATCGAGACCCGCTATCCGGATCCGCAGACTGAACTCTATCTCTATTGTGGTGGGGGTTTCCGCTCCATCCTGGTGGCGGAAAATCTGCAAAAAATGGGTTATAGCCGGGTTGTCAGTGTCGATGGCGGTTTTCGGGGCTGGTGTGAGGCCGGATACCCTGTCGAATCCTGATTTATTTGAGGGAGAGGGGAACCGCCACATGACAAAGTGGCGGTTGACCTTTACCATATGCGGGGTCAAGCGTAAGCGTCGGAGTGTTCATTGAACGTCAGGAAAGGGATTGGATACCTCCTTGGTGTCCTGTTGTTGCTCCCCATGTGGGGTTGCAGCAGTAGCAGTCAGGTTAAAGTGCCTCAAGTTCCCAAGCCGCAACCCGCTTCACTGGTATTGGCGACCCCCCTGCAGGTCTCTTACCAGAGCGAGTTGGCGTTGGCGCGACTCGGTCAGATGCTCGGTGAGATGGAGTTGACCACTGAGCAACGTGCCGAACTGTTTTATGAGCGTGCCGTGGTGTTTGATCGGGTCGGCTTGCGCTCCCTGGCGAGGCTGGATTTCAACCGTGCCTTGCGGGAGAAACCGGATTTTGCCGAGGCCTATAATTTCATCGGCGTCTATCTGGTGCAGCAGCAGAATTATGACGAAGCCTACGAGGCATTTGATTCCGCTCTCGAACTGGCTCCCGACTATGACTATGCCTATCTCAACCGCGGGATCGCACTCTATTACGGCAATCGCCCCGAGCTGGCCGCCGCCGACATGAAACGCTTCTATGAAGCGCAGCCGGAAGACCCGTATCGGGTGATGTGGCTCTATCTGGCTGAGCAGAAGCTCAATGCGCCGGCTGCCATGAGCAGGATGCGAGAGCGTCTCAACAAATATGACGACGACGCCTGGAACTGGGATCTGGTTCGCCTCTATACCGGTGAGCTCAATGCCACCCAGTTGATGGGCAATGTGGTGAAAGGAGTGAAGGATAACCGGGAGCTCGCCGAGCGCCTGTGTGAAACCTACTTCTATCTGGGCAAGTTTGAACTGGCCAAGGGCAACCGCAAGGAAGCCATCAGCTACTTCAAGCTGGCGCTCGCCAACAACGTGTATGACTTCATCGAGCACAGATACGCCCTGCTGGAGCTGGAGCTGATGGCGCGCAAACCCTTGCCGCCGGGCGCCCAAAGTTCACAGGGCAAGAGCAGCAAACAGACATCCTGATTTGCCTGTGTCTGCGATGTAAAAAAGGCCTCTTGATGAGGCCTTTTTGCTGTCTGCGTGCTGGTATTGGTACGGTGTTATTCCATCAGAGCTCATGCCGGGGATATTTGACACCAGCAGCCGTGGCCGCCGCGCTCAGGTCTGGCATTGGTGCTGTGTCATTCCACCAGGACTTATGCCGGGGATATTTGACACCAGCAGCCGTGGCCGCCGCGCTCAGGTCTGGCATTGGTGCTGTGTCATTCCACCAAGACTTATGCCGGTGATGTTTGACACCAGCAGCCATGGCCGCCGCGCTCAGGTCCGGTATTGGTGCTGTGTCATTCCACCAGGGCTTATGCCGGGGATATTTGACACCAGCAGCCGTGGCCGCCGCGCTCAGGTCCGGCATTGGTGCTGTGTCATTCCACCAGGACTTATGCCGGGGATATTTGACACCAGCAGCCATGGCCGCCGCGCTCAGGTCCGGCACTGGTGCTGTGTCATTCCACCAGACTCATGCCAGGGATCTGGCGCCAGTAACCGTTGCAGTCCCGCTCCTGTTGCAGGGGCAGAGGGGCCTGCCCCTGCTGGTTGGCCTTGAAGCGAGCCAGCATCTCAAGGGTGTCCAGTCCCTCCGGGGAGAGGCGTACCACATCCACCAGATCCGCCATACCGCCAAGCTCGTTGCCGAGGTTGTAACAGTAACCGGACTGGGTCTGGATGCCGTTGAGATTGAACACCTTCTGCCCTTCGCGGCTGCTGGCCAGCCGGCCTGTGGGGTAATGGATGCAGGCGAGCTCGCAGTTGTCTTTGGGCTTGTCGAGGGAGCGGGCGGTAAAGCAGCGCGCCGAATAGGCGAGCGGCAGATGGCCGTAGGCAAACACCTCCACTTCAAACTGCTGGCGGGCAGCGCCCAGATCCTGACAGAGCTGAACCAGCCAGTCGCGGGAGAGCTCCACCGGCATCACCCAGCGTGTCATCCCCTGTTTGAGCAGCATGCGCAGCACATCAGCATTGTAGGCGTTGATGGCGGGGCCACAGACAAACGGGAGCCCGGCCTCGCTGGCGAGTTGAACAGTGCCGAGATCGTTGGCTTCGACCAGCAGGTCACCGTTGTCGACCAGCCGCTTCACCTCCTTGAGTTCGGAGGGGGCAGAGATGAGGGCCAGGGTCGAGAGCACCACTTGCTTGCCGGTGCTGGCCACCTGGCGGGCGAGGGCAATCCAGTCATCTGCTTTCAGCTCGCGGCGTTTGCTGCAGACGGTTTCTCCCAGATAGATGATATCTGCCTGACTGTTGGCAGCGGCTTGGTAGAAGGCCTGGGTGTCGGCCTTGGGCCAGTAGAAGAGCAGGGGCCCGAGAGAAAATTGCATTAGTTGTGCTCCTTGTGGCGACTGAAGGGGCTGAAGGCAGCATCGGTTGTTTCGGGACGAAATGGCATCGGGCCTCCTTATTGCCACTGACGGTGATAGGCGCCCAGGGTAGTCTGGCTCCCTTCAGAGACGCGTGCGAGCTGGGCATCCCACTCGGCTTTGACCTGATAGGCCTCGGGATTGGCCTGATAGGCGTCGATGGCTGCGCGCCAGACCCGGGTAACCTGCTCCACATAGGCGGGGCTGCGCTGGCGCCCTTCAATTTTGACTGACTGGATGCCGGTCTGGAACAGCTCGGGCAAGAGGCCAAGGGTGTTGAGGCTGGTCGGCTCCTCCAGTGCGTGATAGGTCTGGCCATCCACCTCGAAGCGCCCCTTGCATAGGGTCGGATAACCGGCGTTTTCACCCGGACCATAACGGTCGATCAGCACCTCGTTGAGGCGGGACTCGAGGCCCGCCGGCGTCTCCTCCCAGCGCACAAACTTGGCCGGTGAGCAGGCACCGACCGTGTTGGGGCTCTCCCCTGTCATGTAGGAGGATAGGTAGCAGCGGCCCTCCGCCATGATGCAGAGGCTGCCGAAGGCGAACACTTCCAGGCCGACGTCGGTCTCGCGGGCCAGCTGCCGGACCTGGTGCATGGAGAGTACCCGTGGCAAGACCACCCGGCCGACGTTGAAATGCTGCTGATAGAAGCGAATGGCGGCGGCGTTGGTGGCACTGGCTTGCACAGAAACGTGCAGCTCCATGTCAGGATAATGGCGGCTGGCGTAATCGAGCACGGCGAGATCGGCGATGATCAGTGCATCTGCACCCAGGGCAACCCCCCTGTCTACTGCCTGTTTCCATCTGGTATCGGAGCCCGGGTGGGCGAAGGTATTGATGGCGATGTGCAGCTGGCGGCCATGTTGATGCACGTAGTCCACCGCCTTTTCCAGCTTGCTGTCGGTGAAGTTGAGACCGGCAAAGTGGCGGGCATTGGTGTCATCCTTGAAGCCGATATAAACCGCATCGGCCCCGTTATCCACGGCTGTTTTCAGTGCCGGCAAGCTGCCTGCCGGACAGAGTAATTCCATCGGGTACGCTCCGAGAGGGGAAAAATGCAAAAGTGGCCCGATTGTATTCATCGATGCCTTCCCACTTTTTGACCTGAGGCAGCTTTGTGTGGCTTTACCCTTCTTGAGGTAAGTCGGCACAAGTTTGATTTCCAACAGGATCCAGAGTGCAACCCTGTGCTTGAATGCGTAAAAACTTGGGAGTTCATCGTGTTTCAACAACTGCAACGTCGTCTGGTCGAACAGGCCCCCCGCTTTTTGCGTCATCCCCTCAAACTGGTGCCTTTTACTCTGCAGCAGAACCTGATGGAGCGCCTGCTGGCGCGGGTGTTCAAGGAGGCCATCCAGGATGGTGACTTCGCGTTTCTGGCTGGGAAATGGCTGAAAGTCGAGGTATCGGATCTCGAGCTTTGCTGGTTTATCAGCGAACAGGATGGAAAGCTGGTGGTGGCACGCCATTGCGATCGTGCGGATGTCTGTTTCAGCGGTACCACCAACGACCTCATCCTGATCGCTGGTCGCAAAGAGGACCCCGATTCCCTTTTCTTTCAGCGCAAGCTGAAGATTGAGGGAGATACCGAGCTGGGACTGGAGGTGAAGAACCTGATGGACAGCCTGGATCTGGACGGTTTGCCGAGCCTGATGCGCTATTCCTTGATGGATCTCGCCATCTTTATCGAAGGTGCGCGCACCCTGTCAGCGCAGGAGTCGCACCCTGCGCCGACGGGCGGGATCCCGTCTCAAGTGTGAAGCCAGGCCAGCGGCATGGTGGCGGTAGTGACTGCGAACCCACAGGCAGCGGCATGCCCAGGCACAAGGAAGCAAGGCCATCAGGGCCATGGCATCGGGGAGGTGAGAGAGCAGCAACCCCAGCGCCAGCCAGATAAAGGGCTGGGCCTCGTAGAGCCATTCCGGCTGGAACCAGCGCTTGGTCGGAAAGATGACCAGGTCGGTACGCCGATAGCTGGAGCGCATCATCCAGCTCGCCGCACCGGCCACAAACAGCAGGGCACCTGCCAGCCAGAGCAAAGGGGAGTCGGTGAGCATGATCATGCCGACTGCCGTCAACAGATAGCAGGCAGGCAACCTCTCATAAAGCCAATGTGGGTACATGTCGCCTCCACTCGTTTCCTTCTCCATCCTCCAAGTTTAGCCAGCCTCCCCGGTTGGCTAATGATGCTTTGTTCTACAAAATGACGGTTTTGTTGTGAAATGGGACGCCATTTACGGTGCCAAAATAGCGATTGGCTATGTTACAATTGCGCGCCATTTTTGACTGAAGATTGACTGGGCATGTTGGATCAGATTCGTATCGTTTTGGTAAACACCTCTCACACAGGCAACATGGGATCCGCGGCGCGAGCCATGAAGACCATGGGGCTGACCCAATTGGTGTTGGTTGATCCGCAAGCCTTGCCTGATGACGGCGCTCATGCGCTGGCTGCAGGTGCCAGTGACGTGCTCGCCAATGCCCGTATCGTATCGACACTGGATGAAGCCATTGCTGACTGCGGTCTGGTCATCGGCACCAGTGCCCGTTCCCGCACCCTGAGCTGGCCCATGCTGGATCCCCGTGAAGCAGGGGAAAAAGCCGTGGGGGAGGGGATGCAGCACCCGGTTGCCCTGGTGTTTGGCCGTGAACGTACCGGCCTGACCAACGACGAGTTGCAGAAATGCCACTACCATGTGGCCATTCCGGCCAATCCGGAATACAGCTCTCTCAATCTGGCCATGGCGGTACAGACTATCTGCTATGAAGTGCGGATGTGCTGGCTGAAGGCTCAGGCTCCCGAGGTGGAGAGCGAGGCGGATTATCCCAGCGCCCATCAGCTGGAAGGCTTTTATCAGCATCTGGAGCAGACTCTGCTCAAAACAGGCTTCATTGCCGACGACCACCCGGGTCAGGTGATGAGCAAGCTGCGCCGCCTGTTCAATCGGGCCCGTCCGGAAGCGATAGAACTCAATATTTTGCGCGGCATTCTGACCTCGGTCCAGAAGCCAAAGCCGCAGGATTAAACCCGACTGTATTACTCAACCATATACTTGACTGTTTTAGTCGGGTATGTGACCATGTGCCCATATTGATTGGTTCGCAAGACGGTAAGGCATATGAGACTGACCTCAAAAGGACGTTACGCTGTGACTGCCATGCTCGACGTGGCGTTGCATGCAGAGCAGGGGCCCGTGCCCCTGGCTGATATTTCGGAGCGCCAGGGCATCTCCTTGTCCTATCTAGAGCAACTGTTTGCCCGCCTGCGCAAGCATGGTCTGGTGAGCAGTGTGCGTGGTCCGGGCGGTGGTTATCGCCTCGGTCTGGCCCCTGATGCTATCTCTGTCGGTCAGGTGATCACTGCAGTCGACGAGTCGGTTGATGCCACCAAGTGTCTCGGCAAAGGCGGCTGCCACGGCGGTACCCAGTGCCTCACTCACTCCCTGTGGCGTGATCTCAGCGAGCGTATTTCCAGTTTCCTGGGGGATATCACCCTGGCTGAGCTGGTGGCTCAAGCGGACGTGCGCCGGATTGCCGGCAAGCAAGATGAACAAATGAAAACCGTGTTGTCCCTGGTTGATCGGGTAGAACACGGCGATGTGAGCTTGAAAGTCCAACTATAAACAAACGTGCTTTCCACGGCCGGTCGATGTGTGACCCTGGCTGTAACGGAGAAAAACATGAAACTGCCTATTTACCTTGATTATTCGGCAACCTGTCCGGTGGACCCGCGTGTCGCAGAAAAAATGATGCAGTGTCTCACCATGGATGGCCTGTTCGGCAATCCAGCTTCCCGTTCCCACCGCTTTGGCTGGCAAGCCGAAGAGGCGGTAGACCTGGCCCGTAATCAAGTGGCAGAGCTGATCGGTGCAGACCCGCGCGAGATCGTCTTTACCTCCGGCGCGACCGAATCCAACAACCTCGCCATCAAGGGCGTTGCCCACTTTTATGCTGGCAAGGGCAAGCACATCATCACCTCCAAGACAGAGCACAAGGCAGTACTCGATACTTGCCGCCAGCTGGAGCGTGAAGGCTATGAGGTGACTTACCTCGAGCCGATGCCGAACGGCCTGTTCACCTTGGAGCAGATCGAAGGCGCCCTGCGCGATGACACCATTTTGGTGAGCATCATGCACGTCAACAACGAGATTGGCGTGGTGCAAAACATTGCCGCCATCGGCGAGCTGTGCCGCTCCCGCAAGATCCTGCTGCACGTGGACGCAGTCCAGAGCGTGGGCAAGATCCCGGTGGATGTGGAAGCGCTGAAAGTTGACCTGCTCTCTGTTTCTGCGCACAAGGTATACGGCCCGAAAGGGATCGGTGCCCTGTTTGTGCGTCGCAAGCCCCGCGTTCGTCTGGAAGCCCAGATGCACGGTGGTGGCCACGAACGTGGCATGCGTTCAGGCACACTGCCGACTCACCAGATCGTTGGCATGGGTGAAGCTTTCCGTATCGCCAAAGAAGAGATGGCGAGCGAAGGCCAGCACATCATGGCCCTGCGTCAGCGTCTGTGGGATGGCATCAAGGATATTGAAGCCGTCTACATCAACGGTGACCTGGAACAGCGTGTGCCGGGCAACCTCAACGTCAGCTTCGCCTATGTGGAAGGGGAATCCCTGATCATGGCGCTGAAAGATCTGGCGGTCTCTTCCGGTTCTGCCTGTACCTCGGCCAGCCTGGAGCCCTCCTATGTGCTGCGCGCGCTGGGCCTGAACGACGAGCTGGCGCACAGCTCCATCCGTTTCAGCCTGGGTCGCTTTACCACAGAAGAAGAGATTGATTACGCAATCAAGCTTATCCGTGACTCCATCGGTCGTCTGCGCGAGATGTCTCCCCTGTGGGAGATGTACAAAGACGGCGTCGATCTGAACACGGTCGAATGGGCTCATCACTGATCCATCGGATCAGTGATCAACGGAATTAGCAGGAGTTAGATATGGCTTACAGTGAAAAAGTAATCGACCACTACGAGAATCCCCGCAACGTAGGTGGCTTCGACAAGAACGATCCCAACATAGCGACCGGTATGGTCGGTGCTCCGGCGTGTGGCGACGTGATGAAGCTGCAACTGAAGATCAGCGACGACGGCATCATCGAAGACGCCAAGTTCAAGACCTACGGCTGTGGTTCCGCCATTGCCTCCAGCTCCCTGGTGACCGAGTGGGTCAAGGGCAAGACCCTTGACGAAGCCGCCGGCATCAAGAACACTGACATCGCCGAAGAGCTGGCCCTGCCACCGGTGAAGATCCACTGCTCCATTCTGGCTGAGGATGCCATCAAGGCCGCCATCGCCGATTACAAGCAGAAGAAAGGTCTCTAAGGTCAGGAGAGCAGTATGGCCATTACCATGACAGATGCCGCAGCGGCACGGGTTTCCTCTTTTCTGACCAACCGGGGCAAGGGCATAGGCCTTCGCCTCGGCGTCAAGACCACCGGCTGTTCGGGTCTTGCCTATGTGCTCGAGTTTGTCGATGAGCTGGCGGATGAAGATCAGGTGTTTGAGCAGAACGGTGTCAGAATCATCGTCGATGCCAAGAGCCTGATCCATCTGGATGGCACCGAACTGGACTTCGTCAAGGAAGGCCTCAATGAGGGCTTCCAGTTCAATAACCCCAACGCCAAGGGCGAGTGTGGTTGCGGCGAAAGTTTCAGTGTCTGACAGGTTTGACATACATGATGTCCTGCCGGTTGAACTGGTCGAACACGACCAGTTCAACAACACCCTGCTCAGCATTTTTGACGAGTTTGGTGGCGGTGAAAACGTCTGTGTCTAAGAGGTTTGCATGAATCATTTCGAGCTGTTTGGGCTGGTTGAAGGCTTCGAGCTCGATACCCGTCAGCTGGCGGATACCTACCGTCAGTTGCAAACCCAGTTCCACCCCGATCGTTTTGCCACGGCGCCCGAGCGGGAACAACTGGTTGCAGTGCAACGAGCCGCCCAGATCAACGATGCCTACACCACCCTCAAGACGCCCCTGCGCCGAGCCGAGTATCTGCTCTCCCTGCGAGGCACCGATATTCGTGGCGAGCAGCAAACCCTGCAAGACACCAGCTTCCTGATGCAACAACTTGAGTGGCGTGAGCGCCTTGCCGACTTGAAAGGGGAAGCCGACCCTGAGGGTGCCATCAAGGATTTTCGCCAGGAAATAGGGCATGATCACCAGCTGTTGATACAACAGCTGACACTGACGCTTGCCGCTGGCGATGATCTGATCGCGGCTGATTGCGTCCGCAAACTCAAGTTTGTCGACAAGCTCCTCGAAGAGCTGGAACGATTCGAAGACTCACTGTTCGAGTCTTGATCCTTTAACGCTGGAATTTTGATTACCCATGGCATTACTGCAAATCGCCGAGCCCGGCCAGAGCGCCGCACCTCATCAGCATAAACGTGCCGTTGGCATCGATCTTGGCACCACCAATTCTCTGGTCGCGGCAGTGCGCAGCGGCCACGCCGATACCCTCTGCGATGAGCAGGGGCGGGATCTGCTGCCCTCAGTGGTGCACTATCAGGTTGATGCTATCCGTGTCGGCTTTGACGCCAAGCGAGAAGCCTCACTCGATCCTCACAACACCATCGTCTCCGCCAAGCGGATGATGGGCAAGGCCTTGGCCGACATTGATACTCGCCAGCAGCCTTACCAGTTTGTGGCCGCCGATAACGGCATGCCCCAGCTGCAGACCTGTCAGGGGCTGGTCAACCCGGTACAGGTTTCAGCCGAAATTCTGAAGAAACTGGCAGAGCGTGGTGCCGCCGCACTGGGTGGCGAGCTGGATGGCGTTGTCATTACCGTGCCCGCCTATTTTGATGATGCCCAGCGTCAGGGTACCAAGGACGCGGCCCGTCTGGCCGGTCTGCACGTACTGCGCCTGCTCAACGAACCCACTGCCGCCGCGATTGCCTACGGCCTCGACTCTGGTCAGGAAGGGGTGATAGCAGTGTATGATCTCGGCGGCGGGACCTTTGATATCTCCATCCTTCGTCTGCATCGCGGTGTGTTCGAGGTGATGGCCACTGGCGGTGACTCGGCGCTGGGGGGCGATGATTTCGATCACCTGCTGGCGGACTGGATCAAGGCACAAGCCGGCCTTGAAGGTCAGCTCGATGCCAGCACCCAGCGCGAATTGCTGGATGTGGCCGCCGCCGTCAAACACGGCCTGACCGATGCCGATCTGGTGCCCTGTGCCTTTGCCGGTTGGCAGGGGGAGGTGAGCCGTCACCTGTTTGAGGAACTCATCACTCCGCTGGTCAAGCGTACCTTGCTGGCCTGTCGCCGCGCCCTGCGTGATGCGGGGCTGGAGCAGGTGGAAGTGCTGGAGGTGGTGATGGTCGGTGGCTCTACCCGGGTGCCGCTGGTACGCGAGCGAGTGGGGGAATTCTTCCAGCGCACGCCGCTGACCAGTATCGACCCGGACAAGGTAGTCGCCATTGGCGCCGCCATCCAGGCCGATATCCTGGTGGGCAACAAGCCTGATGCCGAGATGCTGCTGCTGGACGTGATCCCGCTCTCCCTTGGCCTTGAGACCATGGGTGGCCTCGCCGAGAAGGTGATACCGCGCAATACCACGATTCCTGTGGCCCGCGCCCAGGAGTTCACCACCTTCAAGGATGGCCAGACCGCGATGGCAATCCACGTGGTGCAAGGGGAGCGTGAGCTGGTAGCCGATTGCCGTTCCCTGGCCCGTTTCACCCTCACCGGGATCCCCCCCATGGCGGCGGGTGCCGCCCACATTCGCGTCACCTTCCAGGTGGATGCGGATGGTCTGCTATCGGTCAGTGCCATGGAGAAATCCTCCGGCGTGCAGGCCGAGATCCAGGTCAAGCCTTCCTACGGGCTGGGGGAGGAGGACATACTCACCATGCTGAGCGCCTCCATCGCCAACGCCCAGCAAGACATGGATGCCCGCATGCTGGCAGAGCAGCAGGTGGAGGCCGACCGAGTGGTCGAAAGCCTCAATGCTGCCCTGGCCGCCGATGGCGATGCGCTGCTGAGCACCGCCGAGCGCGCTGCCATCGACAGTGCGATCACCCATTTGCTGTCCGTGCGCGCCGCAGGGACAACCAATCAAATCAAAGATGCCATCGAGGCGGCGGACGCTGTCAGTGGTGAATTTGCAGCCCGCCGGATGGACGCCTCCATCCGCAAGGTGCTGACCGGACAAAACGTCAACAAGGTGTAATATGCCAAAACTGATTATTCTGCCCCATCCCGAGCTCTGTCCGGACGGTGCCGCGCTCGAAGGCAAGAGTGGCGAGACCATCCTGGATGTGGCGCTGCGCAATGGCATCGAGATCGAGCATGCTTGCGAGAAGTCCTGCGCCTGCACCACCTGTCATTGCGTGGTGCGAGAAGGGTTCGACTCCCTCGAGCCGAGCGATGAGCTGGAAGATGACATGCTGGACAAGGCATGGGGACTGGAGCCGGAATCCCGTCTCAGTTGCCAGGCCAGACTGGCAGACGAGGATCTGGTGGTGGAGCTGCCCAAGTACACCATCAACCTCGCTTCAGAACGCCATTGATGGCACCTTAATTACACATGAGTGAATTGAGCGTGCAGCATCCCATGGTGCAGTAATGATATGGTGAAGGCCGTGACCCTTGAGGGGAACGGCCTTTTTTGTGCTCGTTATTTCCCTATTGATTAATGAAAGTGCCAATAAAAAGGAAGCAAGAGAACATGGCTGACATGATGAACGTACGCTTGTCCCTCCAGGCCGCCGCCGC
Organism: Aeromonas sp. 2HA2; assembly: GCF_029237345.1. Taxonomy (NCBI): domain Bacteria; kingdom Pseudomonadati; phylum Pseudomonadota; class Gammaproteobacteria; order Aeromonadales; family Aeromonadaceae; genus Aeromonas; species Aeromonas sp. 2HA2. The sequence goes on from NZ_JAACGB010000005.1 coordinate 248,568, forward strand.
CCAGTGGGGCGAAGGTGCCCAGCTCAGTTTCAACGGTGACGAGGCCCGCATTCATCTGGGCGCTATCGCCCAGGAAGATGACACCTTGCGCACCATACAGCGTGCGGCCCGCCGTCTCGAGTCCAGCGGTATCAAGCGGGTGAAGCTGGCCGGTGATGAATGGGATCTGGAACGCCGTTACGCTTTCGCCCAGGGCTTCTACGCCGCCAAGGGGACGCGTGAGCTGGACTTTGGCCCACAGAGTGAGTCCGATGCCCTCGAGCTGGATGCGCTGATCAAGGCGACTCGCTGGGTGCGTGAGGTGACCAACGGTTGCCCGGAAGCCATTTATCCCATGAGCCTGGCGGAATCAGCCTTGCTGCTGATCCGTGGTCTGGGTGGGGATCAGGTCACTGCCCGTATCACAGCCGGCGAGGCGTTGCGTGAGGCCGGCCATATCGGCATCTGGTCGGTAGGTCGTGGCAGCGAGCGAGAGCCCGTGCTGCTGGAGCTCGACTACAACCCGACCGGGGATGCCAACGCTCCCGTGGTGGCCGCCTTGGTGGGCAAGGGGATCACCTTCGATTCCGGTGGCTACTCCATGAAGTCCTCCGACAACATGCTGCCGATGAAATCCGACATGGGTGGCGCCGCCATGGTGACTGGCGCGCTGGCGCTGGCCATCAGCCGCGGCCTCGACAAACGGGTCAAGCTGATCCTCTGCTGCGCCGAGAACCTGGTCTCCGGCCACGCCTTCAAGCTCGGTGACATCCTCACCTATCGCAACGGCATCTCGGTCGAGATCCAGAACACCGACGCGGAAGGCCGTCTGGTGCTGGCCGATGGCCTGCTGGCCGCCAGCGAAAGCGGGGCAGCCTACATCCTCGACGCCGCTACCCTGACCGGCGCCGCCAAGACTGCGCTGGGTCGCGACTACAACGCCGTGTTTGCCCTCGATGAAGTCGAGCAGCAACGGGCACTGGCAGCCGCCAAAGCCGAACATGAGAAGGCCTGGGCCCTGCCACTCGAACCCTGGCACGTGGGCCAGCTCACCTCTGCCTTTGCCGAGTTGGGCAACGTGGCCTCTGCCGAGGGCACGGCCGGTGCCACCACGGCGGCTGCTTTCTTGTCCCGTTTCGTGCGTAACGAGGGCAAGGGCTGGGTGCACCTGGATCTGGCGGCTTCTTATCAAAAATCAGGCAATGATCTCTGGGCAACCGGTGCCAAGGGCCACGGTCTGCGCACGATTGCTCGCTGGTTGCAGGAGGTGGGCGCATGAACGTCTGGTTGAGCCGAGAGTTTGCTCCCGCCGAGTGGGGGGAGGGGGCGCTGCTCTCTCACCGTGCCGATGGCATGGTGATCCATCTGGTGACCGCTACGCCGCTGATCGATATTCAGCAGGCAGCGCGTCGCCTGTGCAGCCAGGGGATCCAGAAAATGGCCCTGGCCGGTCATTGGGAGCGCGAGCAGCAGTGGGCCTTCGCCCAGGGACTGCAGACCCCCAAGGCCGAAGTCGAGCTGCAGTGGGCCACCTCGTCCGAAGAGGACAGGGAGGAGCTGGAGGCACGCTGGCTGTGCGGACGCTGGGTCCGCGAGATGACCAATGCCACCCCGGAGCAACTGGGGCCGCTGGAGCTGGCGGTGGAGGCGGCAGCCTTCATCACCGAACTGACGCCGGACAGGATCAGTCATCGCATCCTGAAAGGAGAGGCGTTGCAACAGGCAGGGTGGGTCGGTCTTTATCAGGTTGGCCGTGGCAGCGATCGCGAGCCCGTGCTGCTGGAGCTGGACTACAACCCGACCGGGGATCGCAACGCCCCGGTGGCGGCGGCCCTGGTGGGCAAGGGCATCACCTTCGACTCCGGTGGCTACTCCATGAAAACCTCCCAGGGCATGCTCACCATGAAGCATGACATGGGGGGGGCGGCCATAGTGACCGGTGCCCTGGCGCTGGCCATACTGCGCGGCCTCGACAAGCGGGTGAAGCTCATCCTCTGTTGCGCCGAGAATCTGGTCTCCGGCCACGCCTACAAGCTGGGTGACATCCTCACCTACAAGAACGGCACCACGGTCGAGATCGTCAACACGGATGCCGAGGGACGTCTGGTGCTGGCCGACGGCCTGCAACTGGCAAGCGACAGCGGGGCGTCGCTCATCATAGATGCAGCCACCCTGACGGGCGCCGCCGTCATGGCGCTGGGAGGGCGTTACAACGCCCTGTTTGGACTGGACAAGGGACTGGTGAGTCGTGCCATGGCTTACGCCGATGCCGAGCAGGAGCCCGCCTGGCCGCTGCCGCTCGAGCCCTGGCACCGCCAGCAGTGCCCGTCTCACTATGCCGACACGGCCAACAGCCGCCCTGTGCCGGGCGGTGGCCCTGGCGGCGCTTCCAACGCGGCGGGCTTCCTCTCCCGCTTCGTCGGCAATGAAGGACGGGGTTGGTTGCACGTCGATCTGGCCGCCTGTTTCAGCGAGAACGGTGACAGCCTGTGGGCGCCGGGCGCCAACACCCTGGGGATGCGCACCATAGCGCATACCCTGCTGGCGGAAGCGCGCTGAGCAGGATGACAATCGTCAAGTAAGGGCACCTGAGGGCTGTCTCTTATACAAAAATCCCCAAGCGTCGCTTGGGGATTTTTTTGAACTTCTCTCCCATTCTGTGATCTGAACCTTTCATCGCTCTCTTCCCTGGTTCTAACATGCCCTTCACTCAACCGGCG